>CAYUXO010000027.1:0-29673 GCA_964448865.1 uncultured Anaerolineales bacterium | reverse complement strand
CAAAGATTTCTCTCTGAAAACCAGATTGGAGGAAATCATCTCGTCGACGCAGGTCGACGATTGGCGCCAGCCCATCTGAGGAATTCATTCCCTTAGACGAGGAAGATTATTACAGGTTGCTATTTCCTGGATAATCTAACAAAACTGACGCCCCTGGAATTTAGACGTCAGTTTGTATCATTTGGCCAGGGAGGGGTTTTGTTTATTTATCCTCACCCGGGGATGGGAGAGGGAGCATCTCAAATGAAAAAACACCTCTCAAATTGAATATGCATGAGAGGTGTCTTTATTATTATGTCCTGTTTTTGGGGTTCAGTTCAGACCAGACAGCCTTTTTCTTTAGGAAAGCTTATTTTATTGTTATCTGGCTGCCTTCTACTACCTCTCCGATTACCCAAATCGGCTGATCGATTTTTTCTGCCCGTTTCCGCAGGTTATCCAGATGATCAGAATTGATTGAAAAAAGCAATCCGCCGCTGGTCTGGGGGTCAAAGAGCAGCATTAACTCTTCCTCGCTCAGTGATTTAGGAGCCTTGATATGTTTACTATAGTAAAGTTTATTATCATATGCTCCCCCGGGGAAGTTGTAAAGGCCAGCATACTCCCTGGCTGAACTAATGAAGGGAATCATATCCGAGTAGATGTTTAACCCAACCCCGGAACTTTGAGCCATTTCCCAGGCGTGCCCCAACAGGCTAAACCCGGAAATATCTGTCGCAGCTTTGACACCAAAGGATTGGGCCAGTTCACTGGCTTTACGGTTCAGTCTTTTCATCCAGATTACAGCTTCATGGATGTGTTCAGGTTTTGCGTTTTGATTTTTTATTGCTGTGGTAGTTACTCCAAAACCAAGCGGCTTGGTTATGATCAAGGCATCACCGGGTCGAGCAGCAGCTTTGGTCATGAGTAAATCTGGGTGAGCAAAACCCAGGCATATCAGGCCGTATTTGGGTTCCTCGTCCTGGATGGTGTGTCCCCCGGCAATTACAACCCCGGCCTCCTTGGCCTTTTCAGCTCCACCGCGCATTATTTCTCCGGATACTTCGGGAGGAAGTTTGGGCGGCAGGGCCGCGATATTGAGCGCCATGAAGGGTGTTCCACCCATGGCATAGATGTCTGAGAGGCTGTTGGCTGCCGAGATGGCGCCGTAATCATAAGGATCATCCACAACAGGCGTGAAAAAATCCGTGGTGACGATCAGCACACGATCATCATCAAGTTTCCAGACAGCTGCGTCGTCTGGTTCATTCAATCCGACCAATAGATCCGGATAGTCTTTATCAGAAAACAGGTTGTCCAGTGGGCGCAGAACCTGCGCCAGCGTTTCAGCACTTAGCTTGGACGCTCAACCAGCGCATTTGGAAAGTGAGGTCAGGCGAATTTGGCGGCCAGAGGGTTTCTTCTCTTTACTCATATTTAACAGCATCTTAAAAACCATTTAAGAAATGAATAGGATAAAAAAATTTTATCACAGGTGGTTCGTTTCCGGATTCGATAAATGAATTTCTAATAGTCCCGGGAGGGTGAAATCAGATTCGAATTGGCGGGATAATTATTCTCAGACATATTTTCTCTCGAGAAATATTTATCCACAGCGTAATCAACTAAAATATATTTGAATAGAGGCAAAAAAAGTTTACTATGAGAAGAGGTTTGTTCAAAATGACAATGATAAAGAAGTTGATTTATCTGGGGGCGATAACGGTTTGCTTTTCAGCCTGCCAGGCGGTTTTTTTACCGGAACCATCTTCAGCAATCCAAGAAATCGAGACGAAGGTTCCGCAGACCCCACCTGCGCCAACCAATACTGTGACCAATGGACCAGAGCCAACAGCTCAGGTTATGACACCAACCGGCTCTCAAACATTTTCTCCGGATCTCGCCGATAATCTTAAATCTGGATGCACCAAGAAAGATCCCAAGACGTCAAGTCCCAAAGAAGGGGAACTTGCCGTGGAATTCTCGCTTCGAGATGTTAATGGTGTTGAATATACTCTATCTGAAATGTTATCTGAGAAACCGGTATACATGATATTCGGATCATTCACTTGACCGCCATTTCGGGGGCAGTGTGCCGCCTATAACGATATATATCTAAAATACGGCAGCCAGGTGCATGTTGTTATCATCTATTCACGAGAGGCTCATCCTTATGATGGCAACCCGATGGGATACAGTTATGATTCTGCGGGAAACCCTATATCACAACCATCCACCTATCAAGAGCGAGTGGATAATGCCCGCAAGACGATAGAGGAAGCAGGTTTATTAATGCCCGTGCTGATTGACAATATTGATAATCCATTATGGTGCACTTACGGCCGGCTCCCTAATAATGCTTACTTCATTGGAAGAAATGGGGAGATAATCGTTTACCTGAAATGGAATGATCCCGGTGAAATGGAACAGGCTATCATCGAATATTTATTGACTGAAGAATGAGCATAAGTATTAGAATTCTGACTTAAATCAAGCCATGAAAAACCCCGACCAGTTGTGAAGCGCACCCAGTAAAATGGAAAAATAGATAGAACCCTTAGATGCTCAAAGCGCCCGTCCCTTCGATTGCACTCAGAGGACAGGCCCCGGGCGCTTTTGGCGTTATGTCCTCACCCGATGCCGGGTGAGGGAGCACTTGCGGGGGAACTGGTAGACGGAGATCGGAAGTTCTTTTCCTGAAACGAAAACACCTCCTGCAGCGTATAAATCACAAGAGGTGTTCCTAATTTCGTGTCCTGTTCAAGTTGGTCGGGTTTTTGATTATTTGTATTTTCCCTTTCGGGTGATCTCAGCTCTGTATCAGGGAATTATATCCGGCAACGGCAGGATATAAGGGTTATCGTTGGGGACCAGCATGACCTGGATTCCAGGAGCCAATTTTTCAATGTAGCGGTAATTCAGCAGCTCGGGGTATTTGGACAGGACATCTGCGATCAACTGAAGTGCTTCCGCTTCTGCTTTGGCTTCAATTATCTGGGATTGAGCTCGCCCCTCGGCCGCAAGAATGGCTGCGTCCTTGGTGCCTTCAGCAACCTGGCGGGCTTGTTCCGCTTCCTGTTTTCGCTGTTCAACGATATATTCTGCCTGCTGAGCCAGCTGTTCAGCGATTTGTTTTTGTTCGATGGAAGCCGCATATTCGGTTGTGAAGGTGATGTTGCGCAGCACAAAGTCTGACAGGATTAAACCATTGTCAGCCATAGACTTCGTCATCACTTCATCTATCTGGGTCTTGAGCTCCTCTCGTTTGGTGCTGTAGACTTCGTTGACCTTGTAAAGAGATACTGCGTCTCGGATCACACCGCGGACAATGGGTCGGACCAATCCATCTACATAGCGGTCCTGCCAGGTGATGTGCACATCCAGGATAGTTGCCGGATTAAGGGAAAAAATGATCGAAGCGTCTATATAGACTTCCTGTCCGTCCGCTGTGCGGGCAGCAATCGAATCATCTCCCTGGATCTCCCCTTCCGTGACGGCGATGGACATGGTGTAGGTGACTTTTGAGATCGTATATGTTTTTACGGATTCAGCATAGGGAACAACCCAGCGCAGACCGGGCTGGAGAACCTCTTCTCTGTAACCAAGTGGTTCAATGGCACTGATGACAACTCCGCGATCCTGGGGCTGAATAAATACCAACCCGGCGCTGATGGTGTTTATTATCACCGCAGCGACTACTGCGACTAGAATCCCGGTCACGGCTCCGCGTGTTTTCTTGCCCTGGCGGGCTCGCATGACAATCAAAGCTAAAAACCCGATGACTGCCAACCAGGAGAAGGCGGCTAGGGCTGAGACCAAAACTGTGATTTGCATTTTTTCCTCCGCTATATGATTTTTACACTACCTGAGTAGTTTTTCTTTAATTATATACGGCTGCAGGGGCTGGAAAGTTTCATGATGGTGTTCTTATATCTTATTAATAGAGCTTATGGTACATTTGGAATTTATGGAGTAGGTTAAACCCGGAATAAAAAACCGACTATTATTTCCTATCCGTATGACGGAATTTTTTTTGGGCGGGATAATTAGGTTCCTGGCGGCCAGGTTGATCCATACCAGCCAAAAAGGGGGGCGGAGATTCATTTACAGACGTTCTACTAAAAACATCACTCCCCCAAACAGCATTCCGGGAGTAAAATAGGTACAACTTTTTGGCAGACTTATTGCAGCTGACATAAATCTTTAGTAGCTAAAAACCTGCTGCTTAACTTTAAACCCAAAAGAATATTTATCGGTAAATATTGGTAAAAAAATGTCCATGAAAAAGAACACTGATCTATCCAAAACCTTGATA
Source organism: uncultured Anaerolineales bacterium (assembly GCA_964448865.1). Classification (GTDB taxonomy): domain Bacteria; phylum Chloroflexota; class Anaerolineae; order Anaerolineales; family UBA11858; genus B10-G9. Next base: position 25,379 of record CAYUXO010000027.1, on the reverse strand, counting down.
AAGATTTCTGCATCCCTGGCAGGCGGAATCACCCTGTTTTTGTTGGTGATTGGATTGGCAACAGCGGGTTTTCGATCCATTTATAGTGGAAGGATTTTCCCGGGGATTTATTTGGGATGGGTTAATCTCAGCGGACAAACTCCAGAAGATGCGTCTAGATTGATCAGGGATGAAATCGGTTATACAGAGAATGGCCAGATCACTCTGCAATATGATGATCTTGACTGGGAAGCCACTCCAGGAGAGCTGGGATTGTTCTTCAGCCCCAATTTTAATGTCGAGCTTGCATTTCAAACCGGACGGGATGGAGGAATTGCTAAGCGAATTGCAGCTCAGATCCAGATTCTTCGCCATGGAGTCATTCTGACCCCCCAGTTTGTAGTTGATGAAAAAACAGCTACGAATTTCCTGGGCGAGATAGCAGGCCTGCTCAATCAACCGGTTGTGGAAGCCTCATTAAACCTGGAAGGATTGGAGGTAGTGGTCCAACCCGGACAGATCGGCCGAGAGCTTGATATTCCAGCATCTCTGGACGTGATCAAGCTTCAGTTGCAAACTTTGCAAAGTGGATACCTGCCGTTGATAGTAACAGAAACCTATCCGGAAATTCTCGACGTAACGGCCCAGGCAGAGTTTGCCAGGAAAATTCTTTCCCAAGCCCTGGTGCTCAGGATTCCAGACGCCAAAGAAAACGACCCGGGCCCATGGTCTCTGACTCCAGAGAAGCTGGTAGAGATGATGGTAATTGAAAGAATATCTACCGAGAATGGAGGGGACTACAGGATCGCACTTGATTCTGACCAATTGAGAACTTATCTTGAAAACCGAGCAGCGAGAATTAATAGGGATCCCGAAAATGCCCGCATGTATTTTGATGATGACACCAAGGAATTGGTTCTGATTGACGCTGAAGTAATCGGGTTTCGCCTGGATATTGGCCGATCCATTAACGCAGTTCAAAAAGGGCTTTTAGTAGGCAACCATGATATAGAGCTGGTGGTAGAAAAAACTCTTCCAGATATTTCATCTGAACACACTGCCGAGGAATTGGGCATCACAGAACTGGTGAGCTCCGAGACATCCTATTTTTACGGGTCGGACAGCTCGCGAATCCATAATATCTCAACAGCAGCGGCAAAATTCCATGGTATTTTTATCGCTCCAGGCGAAACATTCTCGATGGCGGACCAACTGGGTGATATCAGCCTGGACACGGGTTATTCAGAAGCCTGGATTATCTTTGGAGACCGCACCATTAAAGGTGTGGGTGGCGGTGTCTGCCAGGTGAGCACTACCTTATTCCGAACCGTTTTCTTCGGCGGATATCCAGTGGATGAACGATACCCCCATGCCTACCGGGTTCTTTATTATGAACAGAGACCTAACGGAAGCAATAATCCCCAACTGGCCGGATTGGACGCCACAGTCTATGTGCCCCTGGTTGATTTTAAATTTACCAACGATTCCGAACACTGGTTATTGATGGAAACCTATGTACACGCGGGCTACCGCCAGCTGGTCTGGAAATTTTACAGCACATCAGATGGCAGGACGGTTAGCTGGAGCACAACGGGATTAAAGAATGTGAAGGATCCCCCCGATCCCATCTATGAAGAAAATCCTGAACTGAAAAAGGGTGTAGTCCGCCAGGTTGACTGGGCTGTGGAAGGTGCCACAGTGACAATCACCCGGGATGTGTACCGGGACGGCCAGAAACTCTGGCAGGATATTTTTAAGACCAAATACCGACCCTGGGCGGCAGTTTGCCAATATGGTCCAGATACTGGCAACATGCCCCCCGAAGACCCCGATCCGGACGATCCCTGTAAGAAGTAAGTTATAATTTAATAATAGTTAACTCCAACGGAGGAGAATTGGATGGTCAGTAAAGAGCTGCTTGAAATTCTGAGATGTCCCGCTTGTGTACAAACCAGGGAAGGAACACTGGATTTTTACAAGGAAACCTGGTTAGTTTGTAAAGAATGCAACCGAAAATATCCAATCCGCCAGGATATCCCGGTCATGTTAATTGACGAGGGTGATAAATGGGTGGATACGGCAGTGGAAGACCTGCCTGTCCCGCCGCCTGAGAAATAAACTTCTTATTAAATACACTGCACTGAACCCCAAAAACAGGACACAAAAGTAAGAACACCTTTCGTACAATCTGGGAGGTGTTTGCTGTCCTTCCGCCATGGACTGAAGTCCTCAGAGGGGCTTCGCCAAACGTCCCTACTAGAGGGACGTTATCTATCTCCTGCTTTGATTGATCTACAATAGCCTAAGCGTCAATGCAGATTGACGCTCGGACATCCGGCTGCTTGTGCTGGATGCCCCCTCTGGGGATTTCAATCCCTGTTTCTATATGTGTTTATGTTCTGATAGGCGGGGATGATCAAGTCGTTATCAGATGTATAAATCCATCGATTTTAAATTTGGCGCCAGAGGAATTAAGTCAGAAGTTCGCAATATTACCCAAGAAAGGGTTCTATTTATTTGTTCGGTTTACAGGGTGCATACCAATAAGGAAACCGTGTCCTCTTGATTTAACCCACCACTGTATTCAGCCAGCATTCTGAAAGAACCTGATGGCCCACCTCCGTGGGATGGACTCCATCATCCAAAAGTAAATGGGGAGAAATCTGGCGGGCAGCTTCATCCAGGGCATCCTGAAAGGGCACAAAGACGGCGTCAAATTTACTGGCAAGCTCCTGGACAGACGCCTGCCTGAGCGAGATGTCCTCCTCCCACTCTTGAGTTACTTCGCCAGTTAGCAGGATGAACGGCTCACAGAGCACAAGCTGAACATCCGGCAAGCGCTGGCGAGTATGCTCGAGGATCTTCTGATAAATACCCCGGTATTCTTCAGGACTTGATCCCAATCCGGAAAACATGTAATTCCAGGTGTCGTTTATACCGATCAGAATGCTGAGTAAATCTGGCATTAGCCGCAGCGAATCCTGCTCCCAACGACCCTCCAGGTCGCGAATTCGATCCCCGTTGATACCCCGATTGTAGATCTGCAGATACTGGTCTTTATTCTCTTCCAGCAGTCTATCCCCGATTCGGCGGGCATAACCAAAACCCAGGCTGTCCCCTGAATTCGGTCCGATTGCCAGTCTACTGCGGCCGGTATCTGTAATGGAATCCCCCTGGAAGAGGATCACGGAATGAGGTTTAAGAGTATACATTTATAGCAGGCCTATTAGTTTTTCCAACGCGCCGTAAGATAGCAAATTGTGAATATCCTCCACAAAGCGGATCTTTTCCTGGCTGGCATCCGCCAAAGACCCCCGGAAAATAAATGGATCATAATCCAGGTCTAGGGCTCCCCGATAAGTGGAAAGAACACACTGGGAGGCAGCGAATCCGGTCAGGAACAGAGTATCAACACCCAGATCCTGGAGCTGCTGATGCAGGTCGGTTTTATTGAACGCGTTTCCATAGGTTTTGTGGATCCGGGGATCAGTAGGAAGAAGATCGATTTTTGAACTAGTGTCAAAACCCGGGGATCCGGGTACCCGGCCGTCTTCCTCGTCAATATCCTCGATCACAATTACTGGCAGATCCTTATCGCGGAACAGCTCAATGGCTGCATTGATGTATTCCACGGCAGATGTCAGGGACTGAGCAGTTTCGGGGCTGTGATCAAAAAAAACTTCCTGCATGTCAATTACTAATAAGGCAGGATTCATTTTTGTTCTCCTTGGAAAAAGACAAAGTACCTGGGAACTGACTTCTTATGGTCCAGATAGGATTCTCCGTATTGTAACTCAAGGGCGCGCTCTTCTCCAAGGATGCGGAAGTGGTTCATTATAATCCTGACCATCAACAAGATCAGGACAGTCCAGCTGCCAACCATCAGACTGAAGCCAATCATGACCAGGATAAAGGCGACCCATTGGGGGGATTGCGCGAGAATTTATAAAGTCCGCTGGTGGCCGGCTCACCCAGGGGGGTGATATTGAAGGTGTGCAAGGCATAAATGAAACCGACCTGGCTGATCAAGGTAAACATCAAACCAACCCAGAAGACAGGAAGATCGAGTTTCAGGGGAGTGAAGATGATCAAGATCATAGCGGCCAGAGCAAAAGGCAGTCGACCTTTTCTGCTGTAGCCTGCCCGTCTGTCCAGCCTGTACGATCGTAAAGGCGATCGACGGTATTATTTGGAAAGATCCTTAACAGAATGAAGAAGAATCCGTAAAAGAATACCATCGGGACCCAGCCATTGAGCCAGCCAAGATGGAGTGGAGGGAATAGAGTCATGGATCATTACTTAGTTAGGAGACCTCCGAGGCCGTGAATTTCTAGCGCACCCCCCAGATTGTCCAAACAACGATCATAACCAGACCGATCAGGAAGCGGGCTACAAACGAAAGCCCCCAGCCAGACAAGAGACCTTTGGTGATATCCCAGGCTTCATTGCTGTCGCGAATTCTGGCATACTCCAGCAAGAACAGCAGAGTTGGCGCGGCTATGATTCCTCCCAGAGGGGGGAAGGCAAAAGTGCCTATTAATCCTCCCAGCAGGGCTCCGCCAATAGATGTCCAACTGGCTCCTGCCTGGCGGGCTTTACCGCCCATTAGGAAGTTATCCACTAGGGTCCCGCCAATCATTAACAGGGTGATTATTACCAGCACCCAGATTTCCAGGGTAGCGAAACCTGTCACCAGGCCGTGGAGCAGGGCTGCGGCCCAGATGATCACCACCCCGGGATAGATGGGAAGCACCATCCCGAACAGGCCAACAGCCATGATCAGATATATAAATATATTCAGGGAAAGATTTAACCAATTTGGCATAGGATTATATAGGACCTCGGAGGTCTATCTATCACTAAGGTTTTATGACATCGACTCCACCCATCCAGGGACGAAGCACTTCGGGGATCACAACCGAGCCGTCTTTTTGTTGATTGTTTTCCAGTACAGCAATCATCACCCGGGGAAGTCCCAGGCCGGAACCATTCAAGGTATGCACAAAGCGGGTTCCTTTTCCGCTTTCAGGACGATAACGGATAGCAGCCCTGCGAGCCTGAAAATCTCGGGTATTGGATATGGAAGATACCTCAAGCCATTCATTACAACCGGCTGCCCAAACTTCAATATCATAGGTGTATGCCGCCACAAAACCAAGATCGCCAGTACAGAGATTATTAATCCGGTAGGGAAGGTTCAGTTTCTGGCAAATGCGCTCGGCATCTTCCAGAATGCGGTTGAATTGGGCCTCAGAACCCTCGGGGGTGCAGTAGATATACATCTCTACTTTATCGAATTGGTGGCCGCGCTTTAGGCCCCGAACCTCACGGCCGGCACTCATTTTTTCGCGGCGAAAACAGGGAGAGTAGGCTGTGTATTCCAGGGGAAGATCATTTTCATCAATAATCTCATCCTTGTGTAAACCCGTCAGCGGTACTTCTGCCGTTGGCACCCACCAGAAATCTTCCTCATGATCATGGTAGAGGTTATCCTCAAATTTAGGAAGCTGACCAGACGCATAAACAATATCTTCCTTGACCATAAATGGGGTGTAACGCTCCTGATAACCATGATTGGTGTGGGTATCGAGCATAAAACTCACCAGGGCCCGCTGGAGCCGGGCGCCTAGTCCATTCAGCACATAAAACCTGGTCCCAGATAATTTGACCCCGCGTTCAAAATCCAGGATTCCCAATGCCGGACCAAGATCCCAATGGGCCAGGGGTTCAAAGTCAAACACAGGTTTCTCGCCCACGGTTTTCACCAATTCATTGTCGCTTTCATCTGTCCCAACCGGCACACGGTCATCAGGTAAATTTGGGAATGTTCCCACCAGGGCTGAGAGGGCTGGCTCTACTTCCTTAAGTTCGTTTTCAAGGGTCTGGAGCTGATTCCCTGATTTTCCCATGGCCGCGATTTTCCCCTGACGCTCTTCAGGGTCTTTGATCTTTCCGATAGCCTTCGATTCCAGATTGCGCTCTGCTCGCAGGCGCTCGACATCCTGGAGTAAATCCCGGCGCTTGGCGTCCAACTGGATTACCTGGTCAACCGGAGAAGGGTCCTGGTGCCTTTTGGTTAAACCCTGCCGGATCAGGTCAGGATTATCCCTGAATAATTGGATATCTAACATTATGAACTCCTATTGTGCTTAATTAAAAACTCCCCTCGCCAGCAGGACGAGGGGGTGTTCGTGGTGCCACCTGCTTTCACCGCAGAACTGCGGTCTCATTATCCCGGTTAACGGATGGGCCGGCTCCTTTACGGCCATTTTTGACCCCTGCAGGAGCGATGTCCTCAGCCAGAGGGCTTTAGAAACGGAGGGGAATTCGCCGTTTGTGTTTAATTCCCTTTCACCAGGCGGGAACTCTCTGGATAAACACACCGGGTACTGATCTCCGCGGGCATCTTTGTTAATATTTTCCTTATCCCCATTATACAAGAAGGACCAAGATTGACAAGCCTGCACGAGAATTCCAGGACTCTCACTAAAAAATACGGGACCCTCTACCAATAAAAAGGATATGCTATACTTCAAATGTTGGTCTGAACTCTCAAAAACGGGCTGACTATAAAGCTTTTTTCAAGGTTGATCGGCGCAAATTTAGATAAACATCAGTGTTGAAAATATGAGATTTAACCTAAAGCTGTATCTCGAGACTATTCACTATACATTCTTTAAGGCTAAAGGTACTCCTGGAAGACTCTCTCCCAAAAGACTCCTGATTGTTCTTTTTATTTTTATTTTCTATCCACTTTGGCAGCTGAGCATCCGGGCGGCATATTTGCTGGACAATCTTTTTTATCCAGATCACCAGGATCAGGAGATAAAAGAACCAGTTTTTATTGTTGGGAATTTCCGTTCAGGCACCACATTCCTGCACCGGTTATTAAACAAAGATGATCGATCAACCAGCTTCTCAAGCTGGGAGTTATACCTGGCCCCCTCTGTAGTCGGCAGGTATTTTTACCGCTGGCTGATGAAAATTAATTATGTTATCGGAAATCCTGCCCGGTGGATCGTTGGTATATTTGACCGGATAGTTGCCAAAGAAGCCTACATGCACAAAATTGGCTTGAATGAGGCTGAAGAAGACGGGCAGATTTTTTTCCATATCTGGTCAGGTTATGATTTACTGGCATTCTTCCCTTTTCCAAAACTTGTTATGAAGTACATCTATTATGACGATCTCATACCCGCTGAAGAAAAAGAACGGGAAATGAACTATTATTCTGAGATTGTTAAAAAACATATTTATGCCCATGGGGGAAGGCGCTATATTTCCAAAAATCCCAGCAATTCACCCAAAGTCCGGACACTGCATCAGCATTTTCCGGATGCGAAATTCATTAACCTGGTCCGTAATCCTCTCCAGGTGATTCCATCTTCTATCAGCTTGTATTCAAAACACACCCATACTTATGGCGACCCGGAAACGGATTACTCACTTCAGGAAACTGTCATCGAACACAGCAAACACTGGTATTTGTACCCTCACCAGTATTTAAAGACCCTGCCTTCAAATCAATATATCCGGGTCCAGTACAAAGACCTGGTCTCCGATCCTAAAGGAACCGTTGAACAAATTTACCAGAAATTTGGGTTTGAAATTAGCCCGGAATTTACTAAAATTATGCAAGTCGAAGCCGAAAAAGAAAAATCTTATAAATCCAAACACAAATATTCTTTGAAGAAAATGGGCTTGAGTAAAGAACGGATTATCCGCGAATTTAAATTCATCACCCGCCAGGTAGATTTCGATTCGGCAGATTGACATCCCGCCATATCAACTTAAGGAACGACGGACTTTTCCACTGATCATCAAGAACATCAAGGAGACTATCCGGGTGTTGAAACTAGCCTGCAGATTAAAGATGAACTTGGATCTGTCCGGGTTAAGGCAGGGTTAATTATGGGAAATCATCCTATCAATCTGGCAGTCCGGTTTATCCTGGAGGTAGCTGCCTTGATTGTATTCGGCTACTGGGGATGGCTGACCGGAGAAGGCTGGACGAGGTACTTGCTCGCGGCAGGAGCTCCGATCCTGGCCGCCCTTGCCTGGGGAACTTTCGCCGTTCCTGACGATCCAAGCCGCTCAAGAAAGGCGCCAGTTCCAGTTCCGGGTTTAGTGAGATTGATCCTGGAGCTATTGATCTTTGGTCTGGCTTGTTGGGCTCTATTTGCATCCGGGCTGATGACCCCGGGCAGGGTTTTCTGTGTTGTTGTGATTTTGCACTATGCGGTTTCCTATGACCGGATTCTGTGGCTGGGCACGCAGAAAGAGTTCAAATAAAATAAATATTCAGGGCTAAGCGGGAAAATGATCAATCCCAGTGAAAGGTCGGGGAAGATGATGTTGGAAAACCTAGATATCCAGGAATCTTTACCCGGAGAACTCGCCGCAGTTCTGGCAGTTGAACAGGCTGCCTTTGGATCAGAAGAGGAAGTCCGCCTGGTCAAGGACCTTCTGAGAGATCCCAGCGCGGAGCCTGTTTTATCGTTGCTGGCATTATTCAATACTCAGGCTGTTAGACATATCCTGTTTACCAAAGCAGTCCTGGATCCGCCAATTGCCCTAAAGGCTTATATACTTGCTCCTCTGGCGGTCATACCTACCTTTCAGAAACAGGGAATCGGCTGTTCTTTGATCAAACAGGGACTTCAAATCCTGTCTGGTTGGGGTGTGGATTGGGTTTTTGTTTTGGGCCACGAATCTTATTATCCCCGGCACGGTTTTTCTCCGGCATTGAAGCTGGGTTTTGAATCGCCCTATCCTATCCCAGAGCAATTCATTGCTGCCTGGATGGCACAGTCTCTGACCCCCACCTGCAGTGCAACCTATCGGGGCAAAGTAATTCCTGCGCAGACCTTGAATCAAGCCCACTACTGGCGAGAATAGAATGAAAATAGATTTTACTAAGGTCACAGCCTATATCACCTGTGCCGGAAAACTAGTGGTTTTTACCCAGGCGGATTTTCCTGAGGCTGGCGTTCAGGTCCCCTCCGGGACGGTTGACTCTGGCGAAAACCTGGAACAGGCCGTACTGCGAGAAGCCTATGAAGAAACTGGCTTGCTGAATTTGAAGATAGAAGGTTTTTTAGGGGACAACAAACATATCTTCGATCCCCCAAATAAAGACCTTGTAAAAATGCACCGATATTATTATCATCTCTCTTATCCTGGACCCATTATCTAGGAACGCTGGCAGCATTGGGAGATGACTCCTTCAGAAGGGCTAGAGAGCCAAATCCTATTCGAGATATTCTGGGTTGATATCCAGGACATACCAGAATTAAATGGACCAGATGATTTTCTTGATATGATTATTGATAATTCTTGATAGGTTCGGTTTTATAGCTTCCAGGAGTAAGAATATTTTCGTTGAACTAAGAATACAAAACATATGGCATAATAACGGAAAATGGTAAAGGATTTTCGACTATGAATTGTAAACAATGCGGCGCACCCATGGTGCTGTACAGAGAAAGGGACTATTATCACTGCGAACACTGCGGGAGCTATCATTTTCCAGAAGAAAACCTGCAAGGTTTGCGGGTCCTGGGAGAAAATCCAGAAGGTATAAAGTGCCCGCAATGTAAGGCCACATTAAACATGGCTACAATTGATGATTATTATCGGGGATTTCAATGCTCGAACTGCCGGGGTTTATTGTTCAACCGCACCCGATTCAGGGAAGTGATTGACAAACGCCGATCAAAGATCAAAGCTCTAGCGGAACCGATCACCACTTTCAACCCTTCAGAATTAGAGCGCAAGACGGAATGCCCGATTTGTTTTCAAGAAATGGAAACATTCCAATATCTGGGACCGGGAAACATCGTGATTGACACCTGTAATACAGATGATCTGATCTGGCTGGATTATGGAGAGCTCAACAAAGTAGTAAGCGCTCCGGGCAGGGACCGGGGAGTGCCGCGAAGAAAACCAGAAAAAGAGCATCAGAAAGACAAAAAGGACGAATCTAAAAAAGATAAAAGATCAGCCCTGGAGCTTTTTCTTTACAAAATTGGGGAAGCCTTCTTTTCTGATTAAAAATCTAAAACCAGGAGGTTAATGGATGGATCATTGGGAAGAATGGCAGAAGGTCTACCAATATGGCACCAGGGTGATCTGGCCGCCTGCTGAGGTCCGGGAAATTGTCAACCACCAGCGGGAAAAATATGATCCAGTGTCCGCATCTTTCTGTGGAGCGCACATTACTTTAACCCAACCATTGCTGAACCCATTATCTGATGCTGAGTGAGGAAATATCCAGGATATATTGAGAAGATTTTCCCCTTTTGAAAGTCAGTATGGACCAATAAAGTCCTTCCTTCCCTATCCCTGCATCTGGTATGAGATCCAACCAGGAGACAAAATACTCGCTTTATGGCATGCTCTTCATCAAACGGGGTATTTTAATTTATCTCTCAATCACACAGATGATTTTATTCCCCACATGACCATAACAGAGGGATTATCCAGCCCGCCGGTAGATGAGGAATTATTGACTATACTACAGGAGCATAGCAGCCAGGGGTCATTTATCTGTCAGGATGCAGTGCATAAAGTACCGGACGAATCGTTTTGTTTTGGAGTTGAAAAACGACTGTCCCTTGATGGAGGAAAATAACACTTCGGGGGTTTTGTTATTCATCTCCGGTAGAATACAAGCAATATGATTGGATTCCAGTTATGCACATAACAATTCTAGCTTTAGGTTCTACTGGTGACATCCTGCCTTATTCTGCCCTCGGTAGTGGTTTGCTGAATGCCGGCCATTAAATCCGGTTCATCACTTTCAACGATTTTGCGTCCGGGATCAAAGATCTGGGGATGGATCATTATCCGGTCCAGGGAGATCCCAAATCTCTGGTTTCGGGAGGTGGAGGAAACATCCTCTCCATGGCACGATCTTTTGGTTCCCTGGCCAGGGGTTATGCCCGTGATCTATCTAACCCGCTGCTGCTGGAAACCGATCTGTTTCTCAACCAACTGCCCGCAAACCTGTATGCTTACGACCTGGCGGAGAAAGCATCAGTTCCTATGATGGCGGTTTCTGTCATTCCGCTGGCCCCTACCAATCAATTCCCCCTGGCAAGTTTCCCGGATCTGCCGCTGCCAGGTATTAATAAGCTGACTTACTTTGCAGGCGAATGGATAGTTTGGATGATGTTTCGAAATGTGATCCGTCAATGGAGGAAAGAGACCCTGAATTTACCGCCAGTATCTATGAGGGACTATTTAGGCTCTACCGGAAGCCCTGAGCAGCCCATCCTGAATGGATTCAGTCCAGCGGTGGTTGATAAACCGCCTGACTGGAACGAACACATTCACATCACCGGATACTGGTTTCCAGAAGATCCTGATTGGGAACCTCCCGGTGAGATGGTTGAGTTCATCAAGAATGGACCGCCACCTGTTTTTATAGGTTTTGGCAGCATGCCTGTTACAAATCCCCGGGAAACTACCCGGATAATTCTGGAAGCGCTGGAACGAACAGGACAGCAGGGAATTCTCCATGCTGGTTGGAGCGGGATTGGTAATCAGGATTTGCCCCTAACTGTGTTAAAGATCGATTATGCTCCTTATCAATGGCTTCTTCCCCAAATGGGAATGATCATCCATCACGGCGGATCAGGAACCACAGCAGCTGTTCTCCGCTCTGGAGTGCCTTCCTGCGCAGTTCCCTTTATGTTTGACCAGATTTATTGGGGTAAGAGAATAGCCAGCCTGGGAGTTGGGCCAGAACCAATAGGAATTCAAAAATTGACAGCTGCCAGGCTGGCCAGGGTTATTGAACAGGGTCTTAATGACCCTGTTATGAGGCAAAAAGCCCAGGAGCTAAGCCAATACATTCAGGCTGAAGACGGGATTCAAAGAGCTGTTGACCTAATTAATGAACACCTGAAGAACCCCTATGTGTCTTGTTGATTTCAGCCTAATAATTTTGGATTGAGAGATGAGCATGTGGAAATTTATTGATGGAATCAGATCTGATGCCAAATTTATCAAGGATCATGAGCTGCAGCCGGGTTGGTATAAGATCCTGAAAGTTTTCCTAATTGCGGGATTGATCGTCGGACATTTCCTGCTATACGGATTGGTTAAAACCCTGGTGTTTTTCGGCTGTTTTTTTAGCTTGAGTCTGGTGGTTCACATTATCTACCGTATAAACACCCATCAATTCACTCAGAGTTGGCTGGATTTTATTGTTGAAGTGGAAGACGGAATTTCCAAGCCAAAACGTATTGGAATTTATTATTACCTGGCGGTGGCCGCCAATGGGATCATCTCCTTCATTGTTAGCCAGCTTCTCGTGAAATAATTTTTGAAAAGTGCAGGGAATATTTCATATGAAAATCATCTGGATGATATCAGACCATTGGAAAGAAGTAAAAAGAATCTATCAACAGGGCATAGATACCGGTGATGCTACCTTTGAGATATCTCCGCCGGCTTCCTGGAGTGCCTGGTCTCGGAAATTCCTATCCAATGTATCCCTGGTTTTTCTGGACGGGGATACGGTGTTGGGCTGGGCAGCCATCTCGCCTGTTTCTTCTCGACAAGTCTATCAAGGAGTGGGGGAAATCAGCCTCTATGTCGACCTGGATCATCAAGGTCAGGGAATAGGTAAAAAATTAATGGAGAGAATTATTTCTGAATCAGAGGATGCTGGTTTCTGGACCCTGCAGGCCGGCATATTCCCGGAGAATAAGCCCAGCATCCAGATGCATCTGAAAGCAGGGTTCCGGATTGTTGGTGAACGAGTGAAGATTGGCAGAATGGCCTACGGCCCCCACGCTGGAGAATGGCGGAATGTGATCCTTCTGGAAAGGAGAAGTGAAGCTTTTAGTTAAGAAATCAGGTCTAATTAATAAATAATTTAGACCCGGTCGATATATATGAACGAAATCATAAACAAACTCAAAGAAGGTGATTTGCGGACGATAGGCAATGTGCCTGAGGTCGTGGATATGGTTCTTGCCAATCCGGAATTGTTCAAGACGGTCCTGCAAGGCATGCTGCACCCGGATCCGGGGGTGAGAATGCGTTCATCCGATGCAGTAGAAAAGATATCCAGAAGCAACCCTGAATACCTTCAACCACATAAGGCTTTTCTACTGAATGATGTGATCGGGCAAACCCAACAGGAAGTGCGCTGGCATCTTGCCCAAATCATTCCCCGGCTCGAGTTGACTGATCTGCAGAGGACCCAGACAGCAGAAGCCCTTTTTGCCTTCCTGGATGATCCCAGCAAAATTGTCCAGACCAATGCCTTACAGGCCCTGGTGGAACTGGCCTGGGATGACGATGAGCTCTTTTCGGAAGTAAAAAAGGCTGTTGAAGACCTGGCCGAGACAGGCAGTCCGGCGGTGAAGAACCGGGCCGATAAATTGCTACCAGCACTGGCAAGAAAAGATGCCCCCCCACAGTCTTAAGGAAAATTATTCCCGAAAATAATTTATATAGAATATTAACCAATACCAGGTAATTCGGAAGGTATAATGATTTCCTGGTAACCATGCTAGCGATTTAATAATTGAGGGACAAGAAATATGGAAGATAAATATCGCAAATTAACCCTGGAAGAACAGCGAGTACTCCTAAACAAGGGAACCGAGAAGCCTTTTACTGGAGAATATGACAACTTCTACGAAAAAGGATCTTATCACTGCAGACAGTGTGACGCCCTGCTTTATCATTCAGTTGACAAATTCAAATCTGGATGCGGCTGGCCAAGCTTTGATGATGAGGTCGAAGGCGCCGTTACTCGTCAACCAGATGCAGATGGCCGGCGAACGGAAATTGTCTGTACAAATTGCAGCGGTCATCTGGGTCATGTTTTTTTAGGTGAAAGACAGACAGATAAAGATACCAGGCATTGTGTTAATTCTATATCTTTAGCCTTTGTACCGGAGAAATAACAAGATGGCTGAAAAAAAAGCGTATTACGCGGGAGGTTGTTTCTGGGGTGTTGAACACCTCTTTCAAAGCAAATCTGGAGTGTTGAATGCCGTTTCCGGGTATATGGGCGGTCCGTTGGAGACCCCTAGCTACCAGGATGTGTTAACTGGAAAGACCGGTCACCTTGAAGCTGTTGAGATCACATATGACCCCGGCCAGGTGAGTTACGAGGAGTTGACCAGGTTTTTCTTTGAGATCCATGATCCTACCCAGGCCAATGGTCAGGGACCGGATATCGGAGCCCAATACCTCTCAGGAGTTTTTTATTCCTCGGAAAATGAAAGACAGATAACCGAGCGCCTGATCGAACTGCTGAAAGAGAAAGGTTATGCTGTGGTCACAAAATTATTCCCGGCAGAAAAATTTTGGGCAGCCGAGGATTACCACCAGGATTATTATGTCAAAAAGAATAAACAGCCTTACTGTCACGTATATGAAAAAAAATTCTGATGGATGATTCGGCACCCCAGTTATAATGCAGGAGATTAGCGGAGGATTTTATGACCAAAAACGATGACAAGAAAATCAGGGACGTAGTCAAAGAGCGCTACGGCGATATCGCCAGGGAAGCGTCCTCAGGTTGCTGCGGTAATACAATCGATCCCTTTGATTTGATCCAACCAGAAAAACAATCTTCGTTGATGGGATATTCAGCGGAGGAATTAGCCAGTGTTCCCATGGGAGCAAATATGGGATTGGGCTGCGGAAACCCCCAGGCGATCGCTGCTTTGAAACCCGGAGAAGTTGTTCTGGACCTGGGAAGCGGAGCAGGGTTTGACAGCTTCCTGGCTGCAAAGCAGGTTGGTTCAACCGGCAGGGTGGTTGGCGTGGACATGACATCAGACATGATCAGCCGGGCGGAGGAAAATGCCCGGAAAGGCTCATACAACAATGTTGAGTTCCGACTAGGCGAGATCGAAAAGCTGCCTGTTGATGATGACAGCATCGATGTCATCCTTTCTAATTGTGTTATTAATCTCTCTCCTGATAAGCCAGCGGTATTCAAGGAAGCGTTCCGGGTTTTAAAACTCGGAGGAAGGTTGGCGATATCTGATATGGTTGCTTCGGTGGAACTGCCGCCCGAAATTCGCGATGATCTTTCCCTTTATTCTTCCTGTGTGTCAGGTGCGCTCCAGATTGATGATCTGCAGGAAATCCTGGAAGAGGCGGGATTTAGGGATATCCAAATTAATCCCAAGGACGAAAGCAGGGAATTTATCAACAAATGGACCCCGGGCATCCCCATTGAGGATTACGTAATATCAGCAGCAATAGAAGCCCGAAAATAAAAGTCACACAATTAATTATTAAGAACCCGTCCTCAGCGATATTCTCTGAGAGGCGAGTTTTTATTTCTCTATTCCAAAACAATGCAAGGGTGTATGATTAAGTCAGCAGTCCAGGAGGTACCTGATGCGCACGATCCAATTGGAAAACTGGCCCAGACGGGATCATTACCTGTTTTTCAAAACCTATGATTACCCCCATTTCAGCCTCTCTGTCGACATGGACCTGACAGCTTTCCTTCCCTTTGTAAAAAAACATGTAATATCTTTTACTGCAGCAGTCATGTATCTGGTTGCCAGGTGTGCCAACGATATCCCTGAATTTCGACACCGAGTTCGTGATGGCAATCCAATTGAACACGATGTAGTCCACCCCGGGGTAACCATTCTTTCCAAAGACAACCTGTTCACATTCTGCACCGTAGAATACCAACCAGATTTCAGCGAGTTTGCCCGCATTGCGGAAGAAGAAATCTCCCTGGCAAAAATCCAGCCTTCTCTGGAAGAAAAATTTTCTGATGACCGGATGCTGTTTATGACCTCAATCCCCTGGGTATCCTTCACTAGTTTTATGCATCCCCTGAAATTAAGTCCCCCGGATTCTGTCCCTCGATTTGCCTGGGGAAAATATCACCAGGAAGGCGACAAGACCCTTATGCCCCTGTCTGTTCAAGGACATCATGCTGTGATGGACGGCTTACATGCCGGCAGGTTTTATGAGGAGTTCCAGCGGCTGGCGGACCATCCGGACTTATTGTTGAAAAGTGAGTAAATTGAACTGAGTCGGGATCCCTAGAAATCTTGACTCAAAGAAAGCTCTCGAAATTTGTTATAATTTCTTTAATCAACCTAAAAGGAGATCTAATGTACGAGAAAAGTGTTGAACTATTGAATAAAGCAACAGCAGATGAATTGTATGCTGTTCACCAGTATATGTATTTCCATTTTCATTGTGAAGACCAGGGATACGATTTATTGGCTGCTCTTTTCATCCGGACGGCAATTGAAGAAATGGGCCACATTGAACGCTGCGCAGAGCGCATAATTTTCTTGGGCGGCGACGTTGACATGGTAGCCACTAATGAGGTCAAGAAAGAAAAGGATGTCAAAAAGATGCTTGAACAGGCGCGCCAGATGGAAGAAAACAGCGTCAAGGATTATAACGTTTGGGCAAATGAATGTTCGACAAATAATGATGCCGGATCTCGCCAGGTGTTTGAAGGATTGGTGGCGGACGAGGAAAGACATTATTCCCAGTATGATGATGAGGTATTAAAAATAGAGAAGTTTGGGGAGAGCTATCTTGCCCTGCAATCCATGGAGGGCAGCCGGAGCGCTGCTGAAGGCCCGGCAGTAAATTAAAATGATGGCAATGGGACAGGCAGGCACCCGGCCCATTTTTTATTATGGCAGTCGATGATAGGGAGGTATGCAGAATGGTCTCTGTTGAAAATGCCCGCTGCTTTGTCCATGCCCACGGAAACTTGTGGGAGAGAGCCCTCTGGGATTATCTGTTTGATAACGGCCCGATCGATAGGGTATATCAGTGTTTAGCGCCATATAAAAACAATGATGGAGGGTGGGGACACGGCCTGGAACATGATATCAAGGCTCCCAACTCCAACCCGTTGATGCTGGAGTTTTTACTTTCTGTATTCAGGGATACCGGATTGCCCCCTGGGAATTTATTGGAAGGAACGCCGGAATGGCTGGAATCCATCCAGCAGACGGATGGGTCACTGGGAAATCCTCCCGAGCTATGGGATTATCCCCGCGCCCAATGGTGGGGTGACGGTCAAAACTTCCCCGATTCCATAACCGGGAACCTGATTAAACACGACCTCTGTCCAGCTTCAGTCAGGGAGAAAACCAGAATTTGGGTCCTGGCAAACATGGATCTTGATTCTGTCCGGGATAACAACTGGCTATTTATGAATTATCATCCCTTTGATTATTTCTTTAATGAAGATGATTTTCCAGGACTGGATGACTATCGATCAGCCACAACGGATAATATTTTCAACACGGCCCTGGCCCATGAAGAAAAAGGAGAAATGAATAAACTCTTCCCGTTCTTCCAGTTTGCCAACAGCCCAGATTCAGTGGTTGCTTTGAAAGCACCTGAGGGTTTGGTAGACCGGATCCTGGATTACCTGGAAGCTGCTCAAAGAGAGGATGGCGGCTGGGACGACGAACACGGCCTGCCTTATTGGCAGCCCTATTTTTCTACCATTATTCTTCTCTCATTAAGGAGATTCGGTAGGATTTAACCCCATGCCTGATATAAAGAAACTTCGCGGGATAGACCTCGGCAGGGCTTTTTTCCAGGAATTGGTAGAGCGATTCTGACCGAGGAATTCCCGGAATTGAGTTATGCGGCCGGGATCATCGGTTCCGGGTTAGAAGTGCTAAGTTTTGACGACGAGATGTCCTCAGACCACCATTGGGGACCAAGAATAATGCTTTTCCTGTCTATTGATGAGCTTAAGAGCTATCATGAACGCATCCGGGATTGTCTATCAGTTCGCTTTCCGCACAGTTGTTGATAAGATATCCTTTATCTACAACACCTCCTGTATCTGAACCTTTTATAGGAGGTGTCTTTATTATTGTGTCCTGTTTTTGGGGTTCAGTTCATCTTGGAAGCCGTGGGTTAAATAATCTAAGACCTTGCACCAAAATTTATTTACGTTTCTTCAGGCGTGTGATCAGGTCTGTCAGAAACGCCAATTCTGCTCCACCAAGTATAAATTTATATTCAAATAAGACATCCTGTGGGAAGATAGACTCACCCAGGGCTTGATACTCTTCCAGCTGTCGCTGCAGATCAACATCCAACCAGTCCCGGTAGGTCTTTACTGCCTCAAGAGCCTCTGCGGCAGGAATAGCACGGAGATTGTGTAAGCCCATTAGGAAGTTTGTATAAGTGATCTTCGGCCGCTGGAGAGCGTCACGGGTTGCTTTTCTCCAGGCAGAAAAACCTTCCGGAGTCGCTTGAAATATTTTGCGGGGTTTGCTCGCCCTGTTTTCGGCAGTCGGTGGGATTTGTTCGATCCAGCCTTTACCCTCTATTTTTCCCAACAGATAATAAATGGAAGAGCTGGATAAATCCACCCAGGACCGCATGCCCCGGGCATTGACAAAGCCCTCAATCTGATAGCCGTGCAGGGGACCTTCGCAGATCAAACTAAGAACCACAAATTCGGCATCGGTAAGGGAATTTTCGGCCATATGTATTCCAGTACTAGAATAATACAGTACTGGAATAATAATCAATTCCATTACGCTTGTCAAGGTGAAATCAGATAGTGATTATCGGATGGCTATAAATGTCAGTGATTGCCAAAATCCAAGGGCGAGAGGGACATCAAATACAAATACACAGCCTCCAGTTCCAAGTCTGACATGTGCCGGTATGAGGTCCAGGGCATGTAATTCGGGTTAATGGCCCGGCCGTGTTTTTCCCCCTCCCTGATAATTTCAATGAATCCAGCTTCTCCCCAACTTGGAAGCCGGCTGCCTTTGCCGGATGTCAGGTTGCCAGTTGCCGGCCACTCTGGCGGGAAGCCGGGGATTTCTCCCCCTGACATGTTCAACCCATGGCAAACTGGGCAGGACAAGGCCAGATATGCGCCATATTCCAGGGTCAACCCGGGGTCCGGCGGGTGCGGAGGATCTTTTTCATGAGTAATTAATTCTGCAGGCAGGAAGGTGATTTCCCGGGTCAGGTTCATGACTACAAAACCGGTGATGGAAAGCTGGCTGGGTGCAGGAGTATTATCAACGGGTGGCTTACTGCGTATATATGCCAGCACAGCTCCCAGATCCTGGTCAGAAAGATAATAGAATTCGGTTGAGGGCATGAAAAGGAGAGCAGTTCCGTCCGGTTTCAGTCCATGCCGGACAGCCCTGATCAAATCGAGGTCAGTCCTTTCCTCGCCAATTCCACCCTCACCGGTTGTTAAATTGGGAGTGATCACCAATCCGATAGCTGGGTTCTCCAGATAAACGAGTCCCTCAAGTTCCTCCCCGTGGCAGGCTTCACAGCCCCGATACTGAAAAATCCGCTGACCTTCCTGAAGGCTTTCCTGATCTGAAGGAATCCGGATCATTTCCGGGGAATATGGGTAGATTTTCTTCAGCCTGCTCTGCCCCATGCTGTAAAGTCCCAACCCTGCCAGCAGAATAAAACCCAAAATACCTCCCCCAATCCCCAGGGTCCATTTCAGGAAAGGCTTCACTTAACAGCTCCTTCGGTATGTAGGATAATGTTTCCTCTTTCGTTTATTTCTACCTGCAGGGCTGGCAGGTCATCCAGTGCAGGACCTTTTTGCACTACCCCGTCTGAGGAGAATTCCGATCCGTGGCAGGGACAGGAAAAACTATCCCCTTGTTCTTTGAGAGTGCATCCCAGGTGGGTGCACCGTAAAATATATGCCGAAAACACTCCACCTCTCCGATAGATCACAGCTGGTATATCCTGATAGATAGTTTTCAGATCTTCAGGAAAGTCTGCCAGAGGTCCAAGGTCAAAGCTGGTTGGGGGACCGCTGTCTGGTTCGTGGTTGAAAAAACGGACCAGTCCCCCCAATCCCAGCAATCCAGCCAGCCAAAAAAGCAATCTGGTGCTTATTTGAATAAAATTTCTGCGTGTAAATTTTTTATCTTGTGACAAAATAATTACCTTAGCGTATCCAGCCGATGATTGTCAGAGTAAAAATGAGGGCGATGATCAAGCATCCCATAATCTGGGCGATTCGGTTGCCGCGAGGGAACCAACGTCCCAATTCTTCCTTCCGGGCATTGGGAAAGACATATGGCAGCAGCGCTAGAATAAATACCGCAATCAAGGGCAATATTATTCCCCAGAAAAAGGGATTCCCCCATTGAAGGGTTTCCTGGATCCAAAGGAAAAACCAGGGAGCCCGGGAATTCCCTATCAGACCGCCGGTACCAGTTATTGGCTGTTCAATGGGGGCGGGAATGAATACTGATAACAGCAGCAGGATCCCTAAGGAAATCAGCATGGCCAGGACTTCTTTTTGGACTAGCTTCGAGCGGGGGATTTTCTCAATGGTTTCACCCTTGGGAGAGGGAGGAGCGCTGATGCCACCATCCCGGCGAACCTTAAATATATGCCAGGCAGTGATTCCAGCAACTGCCAGGGTTAATCCATAGATGTGCCAGCTGTAAAATCGGGTTAGAGCAGCCAGACCGGGCTCAGCTCCTCCGATCAGGAATAGATATAATCCATCCCCAATCCCCGGGATGGTTTTTACGAGATTGGTCCCAACTACCAGGGCCCAACGTATGCCTTCATCCCAGCGTAAAACATAACCTGTGAAATCCAGCAGCAAAACCAGAACCAGTAGAATTATTCCCAGGACATAGTTAAATCTGCGGGGAGGAGCGTAGGCGCCGGTCAAGATAACCCTCAGCAGATGGACCATGACCACAATAACCAGCAGCTGGGCTGACCAGTAATGCAGGTTGCGAACCAAGTTCCCATAAGGCACCAGGTAGGTGAGAACCTGGATGGAAGCAGCAGCGCCTTCTGGTGAGGGCGTGTAATAGTACATCTCCAGGGCGCCAGTGATCAGCAGCACCAGGCTGAAAAATATCGCAAGTCCTCCAGCGCCAAGAGTGAAATTAAAGCGGGCCTGTTCAGCCGGTATTTTTGGTGCGTGAAGATGATGGTAAAAGTTTTCTCTCCGGAGTTTTTTACCTGAAGCTATATTCCGAGTGCTCCCCCTGCCAACTCCTACTGCAGCCAGGAATAAAACCAGAGCCAGGAGTAGAGTTCCAGGATATTCGCTTTCAGGTATAGTGACGGAGCGGTGGATTGGAATGGCGGCGCTGTTTTTTCCGGAAAGTGAGAGTTGGTTGAGATCGTTATCACTGAGAGTTAGCAAGAAAGCTGTCAGTTCCCAGGCCTGATCGGGGGTGATCGATCCGGTGGGTGAAAGCGGCATTGATTTCCGGATATATGATCCCAGTTCGAACGCCGTCAAAAACCGGGGCAGGGCACCTGGCCCCGCCAGGGCGGGCGCGCCTGTTTCGGGAATGAGAAAGCTGTTCTCAGGGGCATCTTCACCATGGCAGCCGGACGCCCAGCAGTCCTGGTAATCTGGCGCGAACGTTGACCGCCATTCAGCGGTCAAGCCCTGCCCCTGATCTCCGTGGCAATCCTGACACATGCCCCAATAGACCTGGGCACCGGTGTCTGCCTGGGAGGGAGGGTATATGGTTGGCGGCGGACCGGGCCGATTATAAGAAGAGGTTGTGGATACTATAAATGATTTGGAATCAGATGCTTCAACGGGAAAAACAAAGAGAATAATTCCCAGGATCAAAATAAATAATGGGATAAATAACCGGGAGCGAGACATATTCTGTTGCTAAACCCTCCGATGTGTTACTCACAGGGGATTATACAACAGCAAAGGGTCCTGCTCAATTTAACATCAGGAGATATTCAAACAATGGATTTAGAAATTCACATTATACTGAAAGATGAACACTGGACGGTATACAGGACAACAAAATCATAAATGCAAATCATGCTTTTTACGGCCACAATTTTTTCTGCAATTAACTGCATCTGGTTTGGATATCATCAACCCGGGTGGCTATTTTATCTCTTTAAGCCGCTGACAATGCTTCTGATTATCCTTGTTGCTGTTCTCGGAAACACGGGTCAAATTTACTTTAAAATTTTAATTGTAGTGGGGCTGGCTTTTTCACTGGTAGGGGATATGTTACTGATGCTGCCGTCGGACCAATTCCGGGCAGGATTGGGTGCATTTTTGGTAGCGCATTTATTCTATATCGCTGCTTTTCTTTCTGTTATTGACACTTATCATTGGTGGCTTTCTGTTGTGTTAGGGATTATTGGAGTCAGTTTTATTTTATATATCTCACCCAGACTTGGTTCCTTAAAAGTAACAGTCATCCTGTGTATTTTGATCATCACGGTAATGGTCTGGACAGCAGGTGAGGTTTTGTATCAAGATCCGAAAATTGGAGCCTGGTTTGTATTTATAGGGGCTGTGCTCTTTGTCTTGTCTGATTTAATCCTAGCCCTGAATCGGTTTCAGAAATCCTTCAGTTCTGCCAGGGCATTGAATCTAACGGCGTATTTTTTGGCACAGCTGCTAATTGCCAGTTCTGTAGGATTTCTCGTCCTGTAGGAAAGTGAGATAATTCAAAAGGGTTTTGGTTCGTGATAAAGAAGGAAGTTTAATCTAGCTTGATTTGCAGAGCAATATTGTCAGTGAGCTGGTACCCGGATTCTTGCATGAGGGTTTCGTGGTCAAAATCATCGAGCTTGGTCATGGTTGTCAGGCAGGGAAAATGTTTGTGAAGTAATCCGGCTTTATACAGAACATCGGCCGCGGGAAGACCAATGATTTGTTCAGCTACATGGCGGGTGTTGCCGCAAACTGCATCACGGATCACTTCAGCTGAAAGAATGGTCTGATTCTTTTCATCAACCACAATTTTCAAATCAGGCTTTCCAAAATATCTCGCGAATGCGGTTATCTCCGGGCTTTCGAATTTTATTCTTTCCCACCGGGTAACTCCATAATCACTTTCAGTCAGGGAGCAGAGCGGTCGGGGTGTAGCGCAGACTACGTTCATGTCTGCCAGCCAACCTCTTAATTGTGTGGCCAGCCCGAGAGGAAGCCAGGTTTCATTGTTAACTGCGACAACCACAGCTCTGGCTTTGCATAATCTGGCAATTTCCGGCAGCAGCTCAGCCACTCCTTTTAATTCAGCAAATGACAGGATCAAATCTGACTCAGGAAATGAGTCAGGAAGATGGTCTTCGGGGTAATCTATCATGGGTGGAAGAGCAGGCGGTGTCTGCCAGGTATTAAGTACCCAATCATCGGGGGCAAAGGCCTGAATATTCCTTATATTGCGCTGGCCAAATTCGCCGGACACGAGAGCTAGTATACGCATAAACAATACCAGAAAGTGGTGATTGTACAGGACTGATAATTGATATTAAAAAGGGATTTAATCGTGGTCTATCGGATTAAGTTTGTCCATATCCGGCAGTTTGTCCATCAGTTTAACGGGTTCGTGGATCAGAACTGGAAGGTGCTCCGTGCATATCCGGTGTTCAGCACCTTTATAAGAAAAGATTAACAGTGGAACCTGCTCGTCGCTCCGTCCACAATGAATGCAGCTATATCCTTGATGTTCTGTCATGGTTTTCCACCTTTAAACTAGTCAATCATGGTTTTAATAACTTCCAGGAGAACCTCATATTCTTCCCGGCAATCTTTGCAGCGGTCAAGATGTTCCTTTACCAAGGGCATGGCTTCAGCAGGGTCTTTGCCCTCGAGTTTCATTTCGATGAAATGATCCAACTCATCATAACAATGACCGCAGGTAAGTTCCTGATCCCGGGTTAATTTGATCGAGTTCATTAATTTTCGAATAGTTTCAGATGATAATTTCATAGCTTGCTCCTGCAGTACTGATGCTTTCTGCTGGATTTGTCTTACTCGTTTCCAAACACTACCAGGACTTCTTCGACAGTTAAACCTTTTTCAAGCATCCTGGCCCGCATTTGTTTGCGAGCGTCATGCAATAATTTATAAAGTGCGTTTCTATTAGTGTCCATCCGCCGGGCAACTTCCTCGAGCGGCATGCCCCCCTGAACAACTGCCAGTAATGCAGTCCGCTGGCGATCTGTCAATTCCTCCGACATCATTTTTTCGATCATCTCCAACAGTTGGGACTGGGAGGCCAGCTTTTCAGGATCCGGGCTGGGATCTGCGAGGACCAGGGGTGTGAAATCACCGCTGTCTTCCGGAAGCAGATCTTCCAGGGAAATATCCTTCCACCGCTGACGTCTCATTTCTGTAAAAGCTACCCTGACGGCAACTTTTTGAGCCCAGGTTGTAAAGCGGCTTTCGCCCCGGAAAGTGTCCATTTTATCCAATATCCGCAGGATTGCATCCTGGGCGAAATCATCCACCTGGGCTTCCAGATCTGTAGATATCCGGCTGGACAGGGCGTATATCAAACCTCTTGTCAGCACTCTTCGCAGGTCTTCAATAGCCAGATCCTGATTTTCACCGCGAAGATCGCTGAGCCATTCTTCATTTGTGCGATTCTGCATGATTCCCTTCCTTGGGAGGTGAACAAATTATAGCATGCAGAAACCACAACCCGGGAAGAAATTCGAACCCAAGGATTAGTCAGGGACTGGTTTTATTCAATCCCCAGTCATAGGAATGGAATTTAACCTTAAGCGCGGATTGGTTTTCTATGATCCAATTCCTGGAATCATCATCCAGTAGATACTGGATCAAGAGTTCGACCAGTGCTTTTTCCCCGCCAAAGTCTGCCAGGTACCACTGAAAGATCTTAGATACGGAAATATGGTTACTGTCTTGATCCACCTTGAGATCATTGTTGATAAAATTCCGGGCGGCCAGATCCAATTGGTCCTGAATGTTTTCCGGTGCGTAAACACCTATGGGCGGACAAGAATTGCTGGCGCAGTTTAAGGCAAAGTGAATTCTGGGGTCAAAGTCTGGGATAATTGCCTCAATACGGGGATCTGAGCTGGCAAAATGTGGGCCCAAGAAATAGGGAAATCCCCGGTTCCCGCGCAAAACGCCATGTTCAATGTCGGTTAAACTAAAACGGTGACCGTTGATCCTGTAAGAAGTTTTTTGGAAAAACCCCAGGATGCCAAGCCAGGATTCTGTAACACTGTTCTGGACTTTCCCCTGAATTACCCCATCAATTACCAGCGAGTTGTAGAGATTGATCCAGAAAGCCAATTGCTGGTTTTTCCCCTTCAATGATCTGTAATCAAAATCGATCAAACCACGAACCAGGTCAGTGTAGGATAAGTAAAGAGGGTCATTAGCGATTTGACGGTAATCTACCTGGCTGCCACCCGGACTGACAGCCAGGGCTTTGATGTTATTGAGGGATTCTTTTACCTTGTTCGCTAAAGCATCGCCGGAATTCTCACTCCCTGGAGGAGAACCCCCCGGATTAAATGTTTTATTTGGGTTAACCTTCAGGACCAGGTTCAGCAGCAGCTCTCGTTTGGAGATAAGGAAATCTGTATATATTGTCATCGATAACCTACTGGGATAAATACATTTCGGGCAC
>CAYUXO010000026.1:13377-30449 GCA_964448865.1 uncultured Anaerolineales bacterium | reverse complement strand
GCAGAGCAGCCCGGAACTGGGAGGCCTTTGATGCCATTCTCGCCAGCCTGAAAACACTGGAGGTAGACGAAACTCTTCTGGTGCAGTCCGGAAAACCCGTAGCTGTCTTTAAATCTCACCTGGATGCCCCCCGGGTCTTGATTGCCAACTCAAACCTGGTTCCATTCTGGGCAACCCAGGAGCACTTTGACAGCCTGGTAGCCAGGGGTTTGATGATGTATGGACAGATGACTGCTGGATCATGGATCTATATTGGTACGCAGGGTATCCTCCAGGGAACTTATGAAACCCTGGGTTCCCTGGCAGAGCAGCAGGGCTGGCCTTCTTTGAAAGGGAAATTTGTGCTGACAGGGGGTCTGGGAGAAATGAGCGGCGCCCAGCCTATGGCAATAACCATGAATGAAGGTGTGGGATTGATCGTTGAAGTGGATCCGGCTCATGCCCAACGCAAACTGGATATAGGCTATGTTGACAAAGTGCTGGACAATTTGGATGATGCCCTGGAGCTGGTCAACGAGTATAAAGAATCTGGAAAAGCCCTGTCCATTGGATTGGTTGGCAATACGGCTGAAATCTTTCCCGAATTGGTGATTCGGGGGGAAATTCCTGACGTAGTCACCGATCAGACCTCAGCTCATGATGCCCTGGATTATGTTCCCAAGGGGCTCAGCATGGACGAGGCCCGGAATCTGCGGGAGACCGATCCCGATCAATACCGCCAGCGCTCCCTCAATTCCATGGTAGATCATGTCCAGGCGATGCTGGATATGCAGAAAAGGGGAGCGGTAGTTTTTGATTATGGCAACAACATTCGGCAGCAGGCATTTAACCAGGGGCTAAAAAATGCTTTCGATTTCCCGGGATTTGTGCCAGAATATATCCGCCCTCTGTTTTGTGAGGGAAAAGGACCTTTCCGCTGGGTAGCGCTTTCAGGAGATCCGGAAGATATCTACCGGACAGACGAGGTTATCCAGGAGTTATTCCCCGAAGACAAGCATCTCATGCGCTGGATCAAAATAGCCCGGGAAAAGGTGCCTTTCCAGGGACTACCTTCTCGGATCTGCTGGCTGGGTTACGGAGAAAGGGCCCGGGCGGGACTGGCTTTTAATAAACTTGTTGCAGATAGAACTGTATCGGCGCCGATTGTGATTGGCAGGGACCACCTTGATTCTGGATCAGTAGCATCCCCAAACAGGGAAACTGAAGGAATGAAGGATGGAACAGATGCGGTGAGTGATTGGCCAATTCTCAATGCGCTTATAAACGCTATCGGAGGAGCTACCTGGGTCTCATTCCATCATGGTGGAGGCGTGGGCATCGGCTACAGCCAGCATGCAGGGCAAGTTATTGTCGCTGATGGAACTCCCGAAGCTGCCCTGAGACTGGAGCGGGTTTTAACCACAGATCCTGGAATGGGGATTGTGCGCCACGCTGATGCCGGTTATCAGATAGCGGTAGAGGCTGCTAAAAAACATGGTATTAAAATCCCCATGCTTGATTGAGTTATTAATTGGTTGGAGCAGGGTGATATAACCAGCTCCAGCTTGATATTGGAGATTAATGGATATGAATAAAATTGGGATTCTCACTAGCGGTGGCGATGCTCCCGGGATGAATGCTGCTATACGTTCTGCGGTCCGGGTTGCCCTGGATCTCGGAATTGGTATTTTCGGCATTTCGGAAGGTTACCAGGGCATGGTTGAGGGGGGAGAGATGATTAGGGAGTTGAATTGGGAATCTGTAGGCGGAATTTTGCAACGGGGAGGAACTGTGATTGGCACAGCCCGCTGTGATGAATTCAGAACCCTGGATGGCAGAAAGAAGGCTGTAAAAAATCTGGTTGAAAATGGCATTGATGGTTTGATTGTGATTGGGGGTGATGGCAGCCTGACAGGAGCTTCGATCTTCAGGAAAGAATGGCCGGAATTGATATCCGAGTTGATTATTTCAAAGGAAATCCCGGCTGACAGCGCTGAAAAATACCCCAATCTTATCATTGTAGGGTTGCCGGGATCGATTGATAATGATATGTACGGTACCGATATGACCATCGGGGCTGATACGGCATTACACCGCATTACTGAAGCAATTGACGCCATTACCAGTACAGCTTCCAGCCATCAACGCAGTTTTGTGGTGGAGGTTATGGGCCGTAACTGCGGATACCTGGCAATGATGGGCGCGCTGGCAGCCGGTGCAGACTGGCTGTTCATTCCGGAAGTTCCGCCAGCTCCTGAGATATGGAAAGAAGAAATGTGCCAGGCTCTCAAGGCTGGCCGTGATGTAGGACGCCGGGACACAATTGTTGTGGTTGCTGAAGGAGCCCTGGATCAGAAAGGCACACCGATCACCAGCCAGGATATCAAGGAAACTCTGGAAGACCGCCTTGGCGAGGATACCCGCATTACTATACTGGGACATGTGCAGCGGGGTGGATCACCAACAGCATTTGACCGCAACCTGGGAACAATCCTCGGTCATGCAGCAGTACACCAACTCCAGGGTACTAAACCTGAAGATGAGCCTCAATTGATCGGGATGCGAGGAAATCGGGTAGAAAGCTCCCCATTAATGGAATGTGTAGACCTGACCTTAAAAATCTCAAAATATGCTGCAGAGAATGAATATGAAAAAGTTTTAGAACTGCGCGGTTCGGGTTTCCAAGATACACTTGAAATCCTGCAAACCATGCTTCAGGCGGGCCCCAAGCCCAAACGAGACCCCGAAAAGCGCTTTCGGATTGGTTTGATGCATTCTGGAGGACCTGCTCCTGGAATGAATACCATCCTGCGGGTTGCAGTTCGTTGGGGATCTGATCAGGGACACACCATGCTGGGTATCCATAATGGATATCCGGGATTGATAAATGGAGAAGTCAAGGAACTCAGCTGGATGGACGTGAGGGGATTGGTAGGACAGGGTGGAGCAGAGCTAGGCACGAATCGCACAATTCCCGGCGAGGGTGATTATTACGCAATTGCCCGAACCCTTGAAGAGCAAGAAATAGATGCTTTGCTGGTGATTGGCGGTGAAGCTGGTTATGATTCTGTCTATGAAATGTTCAGCCGACGGGAAGAATTTCCGAAATTCCGGATACCGATAGTTTGCCTGCCGGCCACGATTGATAATGATCGTCCGGGATCAGAATTGAGTATCGGTGCTGATACTGCATTAAATAACATTGTCCAGGCTGTTGATAAGATCAAACAATCAGCGGTGGCATCCCGACGCTGTTTTGTGGTCGAAACCATGGGTCAATATTGCGGCTACTTGACATTAATGAGTGGATTAGCGACTGGGGCAGAAAGGGTTTATCTCCATGAAGAAGGGATTACCCTCCAGGATTTACAGGACGATGTTGATCATCTGGTCACGGGATTCAGCCAGGGAAAACGACTGGGTTTGATGATCCGTAACGAACGAGCTCATCCGGTTTACACCACAGATTTTATGGTCAGACTTTTCGAAGTTGAAGGAAAAGAACTCTTTGATGTCAGGCAAGCGATCCTCGGGCATCTGCAACAAGGAGGAGATCCCACACCCTTTGATCGTATCCAGGGTACACGCCTGGCTGTTCAAGCCATTGATTTTCTTCAGGAAGAAATTGGGCGGGAAGATCCCCGGCATGTTTTCATCGGATCGGAAGGAGGGAAAATCCAGTTTACGGGGATGGAAAATTACCTGCGCCTGGAAGATCGGGATTTTGGAAGGCCAAAATCTCAGTGGTGGCTGGATCTTCGTCCCATCGCCAGGGTGCTGGCTCAACCTGGTCCGGGGTTGTGGAAATAGGGTGAACTTAGGTCCGGTTTGGCATTGGCTTATCCGGGAGAGCTGGCGCTCTCCCCAGAGCAATCTTCTCATAGCGCTCTCCCTGGGATGATCTTCTCATGGCGTTCTCCCTCGAGCAATCTTCTCATGGCGCTCTCCCTCGAGCATTAAATTTAGTACTCTCCTGTGAACTTTTAGTTTAGTATTCTCCCTTGAGCATCGTATTAAGTGCTCTTCCTAGAGATTTATATCTAGTATTTTTCCGTGAGCAAATCGGCAGGAGCTCGAGCAGGAGCGCCAGCTCCTGCGGTTGAGGTTATCAAGAAAAACGTCAGATTTTGGATAATTGTCTTCAATTAATGAAATAATCCTGGAAACCATCTATTGGTATGATGCACGGATTATTTGTTAAATAGAATCTTGCGCTTGACCAAGGATAATCCTCTGGAAAATCAATGAATTTCCAGGGAAGTTTGCATGGATTATCATGAATATAATTAACTTTCTGTTCTAAAAAACGTAAAGAGTAGATTTCCTTTGCTACGTAACCTTCTTCCCAAATTTTCCTTCTGTTCCAAGTCTTATTGTTTTGAATCACTTGAAAGTATCTGTGAATCCTGTTTGATGACAAACTCTTAAAATTCCTCATAAAATCTGCTAAAGATAATTTTTGTATTCTTGATATGAAGTGAATGTGAGTTGGCATTAATACAAACGAATACAACATTACCTGTCCCTGCCTTCTGTAACAATCGAAAACATCCAAAATGATTTGTTTTGGGACATCATTCTTAAGATAATCCTTATGGCAATGGAAAGAGGTTGTAATAAAATACAATAACTCTGGGCGAGAAATACGGTTTCCAGGATGGCATTTTTCCCCCTAAAAGAAAAATTGAACACTGTGAATTATCATCCGGGAGAGCTAGCGCTCTCCCTAGAGCATACAAACAATAGCTCTAGCAGGAGCGCCAGCTCCTGCGGGAATGATAACTAAAACAAATACTTCTCAACCTGAACGTTTTCTCTTCCAAGCATATCCCTCAGCTGATTGATCAGGTTTTTACTGATCTTTGTTGAGGCATTGGGAAACTCCAATAAGTGAGCCTGATCGTTTTCAGAGATCTGGAATGCGAAACGGTCTTGTCCCGGATAGCTGATCAAGGTGCCATAAATCTGCCTTAATCGCAGCTTATCCCGCATGGTATCCCCTCTATTCTTTAGAATAATTGTTATCAAATAAGCGGATTCTTCATCAAGTGTGATTGCCCCCACTTTTTCTGGGGCAGGCTTGTCTTCAATTCCAAGAGCAGGTGTTGCTTCCTCCTCCGAAGTTATGGGTTCTTCATCTATCGGGAGGGTAATGGACTGCTCCTTTTCCGCTGGTTTTACCTCAACAATCTGCGGATCTTCCTCCCCGGATGGGATATTTTCATCTGAAAGATCTGGCAGGGGGTCCTCGGCCGGGAATGGAAAATCGTTTATTGGTGTGAATTCCGGATCAAGAGGTTTTTCCTGGGCAGGGGGAACCTCAACTGGCGGGTCCTGGGTTGGCCGGGGTTCTTCTTTTGGAGCAGGCGGGAGCTGGTGAGAACTCTCAGGGAGCGATACCACATGGGTCAGGCTGGTGGAAATCTGGTCAACCAGCACTTTTGTATCTCCTCCATTTGCGTCGGCTTTGCCTTTCACATAAATAATTTCATCAAACCGTACCAATTCACCAAACTTTTTCCAGGTGTTGGGGAAGATCACCAGGTTGATCAAACCCTGGATATCTTCTATGGAAGCGAAAGCCATTGCTTTGCCATTTTTCGTTTGGTGGTGGCGAATCTTGGTGACGATGCCGGCGACACAGACCCGTTCCTGATGTTTGGCTTCATTAAGGTCCTGAGCAAAATGGGTCACATGCTGTTTCAAGCTGTCCATAACAGTGCTTAAGGGGTGATCCGAAACATATAAACCAAGCAGTTCACGTTCCCAATCCAACTGGGCACGCCGGTTGATCGGTATTTGAGCTTCAGTAAGTTTAATGATCTCGGCTAATCCAGTTCCGTCACCAAACATGGACATTTGGCCGGCATCCGCCGCCTGGAAATTTGAGGAGCTGATTGAAAGTATCCTGTCCATGGATTCCAGCAGAGCAGGCCGATCACCAAAATTGTCCAGGGCTCCAACCTGTATCAGAGATTCCAAAGCCCGTTTTCCAACCTTGCGCAGATCTACCCTGTGTAGAAAATCATTCACATCCTGGAACGACTTATCCCCACGTCCCAGAATGATTTCTGCTACGGGGCCTTCACCTACATTTTTAACTGCGCCCAGACCAAAACGAATGCAATTTTCACTTGAGGGCCCTTTTTCAATCGTGAAACCCCAGCAGCTGTGATTAACGTTTGGAGCCAGTACCTCGATATCCATCTGTCTGCATTCAGAAGCATAAAGGGTTACTTTGTCAGAATTATTCTGGTACACGGTCAGCAAAGCAGTCATGTATTCCACAGGATAGTGGGTTTTTAAGTATGCTGTCTGAACCGAGATCAATCCATAATCCGCCGCGTGAGCTTTGTTGAAGCCATAACGGGCAAATTTTTCCCAATCCTTGAAGATCGATTCAGCGACCTTTTCCTCAACACCTCGGGCGACAGCTCCGTTGATGAATTTCTTTTTGTGTTTTTTGAGTTCGCCAGCTTTTTTCTTGGCGACTGCTTTTCGCAGACTGTCAGATTCTGATGGTGTGTAGCCTGCGATAGCCACTGCGCTGTGCATGATTTGTTCCTGATAGACCGGGATACCAAAGGTCTCCTCATAAATCGGGATCAAATCATCATGACGGTAGCTGATTTCCTGTCGGTTGTGCATGCGATCAATAAAATCCGGTATAAAATCCATCGGTCCTGGACGGTAGAGAGCCACCATGGCGATCATGTGTTCCAATCTGGTGGGCCTCATTTCTTTTAGGTAGCGCCGCATACCTGAGCTTTCCACCTGGAAGAGTCCGATGGTTTCTCCCCGGCCAATTAACTCAAATGTTTCCGGATCATCATAAGGGATATTATTCAGAGTCAGTTTTACTCCATGACGATCCTCGATAAGGTCACAGGCCAGAGCCATAATTGTCAATGTTGAGAGACCCAGAAAGTCAATCTTTAATAATCCCAACTTATCAACCACGGACATTTCGTATTGGGTAACAGTGTTAATCGGGCTGTCGCCAATATTCCCCGTGGGTCTGTGGAGGGGAGTGTATTCCTCAACTGGACGGTCGGTGACCACCACTCCTGCTGCATGGGTTCCGACATTGCGAACTGTTCCTTCCACACCCATGGCAGTGTTAATCAGGTTCTGAAGATAGGGAGCGTCATTATAAAGCTGTTGAAACTCCGGGGAATTTACCAGGGCTTCCTCAATACTCATAGGAGGGAGGTTGGGGATGGCTTTTGCTATCCGATCAACTTCCTGGAGGGGTATATCCATGACCCTGCCAACATCCCGAATAGCAGCCCTGGCTTTCATAGTTCCAAAAGTAATGATCTGGGCGACTTTGTCATGGCCGTATTTGTCGGCACAGTAATGCATCATCTCAGCCCGGCGATCATCGGGAAAATCGAGATCGATGTCTGGCATGGATATGCGTCCCGGGTTAAGGAATCGTTCAAAGATCAAATTGTGTTCTAGCGGGTCAATGGGAGTTATTTCCAGACAGTAGGAAACAATGGATCCTGCTGCAGAACCCCTGGCGTTGTACCAGATATCATTTTCCTGGGCATACTGGATTAAGTCCCAGACGATCAGGAAATAAGTATCAAAGCCCATCGTTTTGATAATGTCTAGCTCATAATCCAATCTTTCGCGGATTTTTGGATCGTCTGCCCGGTTCTGATAACGTTTCCGCAATCCGCTTTCGCATAGTTCTCGCAGATAGCCATCGGCTGTTTTTCCGTCAGGAACGGGGAAATTGGGCAGGTGATATTCCTTAAAACCGAGATCCACTTCGCAGCGCTCGGCTATCAGTAGGGTATTTTCGATAGCTCCCGGTATCTCTGAAAAGATCCCCCGCATTTCCTCAGGCGTTCTCAAGTAATAGGTTTCATCAGTCATGCGCATCCGGTTAGGATCGCTGAGGATTTTACCGGTCTGAATGGCCAGCAGTACATCCTGAAGCACAGAATCAGTCGGATTAATGTAATGAACGTCATTTGTGGCAATAAAATTTGCATTATAGCGAGGGCCCAATTCTACCAGAGCCCGGTTGATGTTTTCCAATTCGGGGATCTCATGCTGCTGCAGCTCAAGGAAAAAATTATCCTTGCCAAAGACCTCATAATACCAATCGAGTTTTTTCCGGGCATCTTCATGCCTGCCTTGATTGAGAGCCCGGGGTATCTCAGCCGCCATACAGCCAGACGTAGCAATAAGTCCCTCGGAATGGGTTGCTAAAAACTCATGGTCAACCCGGGGGAAATAATAAAACCCCTCAAGTTGGGCTGCGGAAGTAATTTTGAGCAGGTTTTTGTAACCTGTCTGATTTTCTGCCAGCAGCAGTAAATGAGAAGAACGTTTATCAAATTGGGGATCGCGGTCTTTCATGCCCCGAGCAGCCAGATAACCTTCCACGCCGATTATGGGGTTTATGCCTACTTCTTTAGCTGCATAATAAAAATCAACCACGCCGAACATAGTGCCGTGGTCAGTAATTGCCAGGGCAGGCATATCCAATTCCTTGGCCCTTTTTACCAGGGATTTGATATTACTGAATCCGTCCAGGATCGAGTATTCTGTATGAACGTGGAGATGTGCAAAAGACATAGGCTGTACTTGTAAAATTGGTTGCTGAAATGCTAACCCTATTATAAGCCTGATTGCTTAAATTGAATGATCATACTGGACTAAAATGACGATTCTTTCCTTAAAATTTTATCAATAATGGGTTTTTGAAAGGCCTTTGGGTAATTTTAAACACGGAGAGTCGGGTGCGCCATTACCCGACTCTCTCTAAGGAGGAGAAGAAGAGAATTTCCCTTTCTATTAGTAGTGTAGCATTAGGAGAATTGCTTTGCTTGACGATAACCTGATGCTTTCCCTACGCTTCAACTACGTATCAGGGAGATGAAGAGATGGTATACTGGCCGATAATTGACAGGTATTGATGAGGAAGGCATCCGGTGGATAGTGTGATTTTCTTAAATGTTTTTAAGACAGACTTATTAGGCAATATTGGCGTTGCAGTAAATGACAATGGCCTGCTCAGGTTGGAAATGTTCCAGGAAAACAAAGATGCCTTTTTACGATTGAACTCTCAATTTGGGGAAGGGGAGTACACCTTTTCTGTCCCTGAAACAAGGACTGTGGTAGAGCAAATCCAAGCTTACTTAAATAAAGAGATCCAAAATTTTTCATTGCCGATTGATTGGGGGATCTATACTGATTTTCAGCGGGCTGTTTTGCAGGAGACCTGCGCCATCCCATATGGAGAAACTCGCTCCTATGGGGAGGTGGCCGTAGCCATCGGCAAACCCAAGGCCAGCCGGGCAGTTGGGCAGGCTGAAAAAAGCAATCATGTCCCGTTGGTTATTCCCTGCCACAGGGTAATTGGCTCAGATGGCAGCTTAACCGGTTATGGGGGCAAGGAAAATATCGATCTGAAAGCGATAATATTGGACTTTGAGGGATCAAGGTAGAACTAGAAGGTCCTTCAATCGATCCAGACCACAGCCTGGTTTTCAAGCACACCCCAGGATTTCATGAACTCCCCCTTGTGCCGGGTATATACCCGGGCACCATCCAGCACGGTGACTTTATTTTCTGTATAGCCAATGGCTATAACGGTATGCTCAAATCTGGCAACAGTGGTGACTGCTCCCCCGGCCGCGGTGTAGGGGATCGGAGTTCCCCGGGCAACGTGCCCGATTACCCAGACGATCACTGGTTTGCCTTCTGCTAGTTCAGTCTTAAGTTCTTCCCAGGTCAGGTGGCGAACAGCCTTGGCATTAAGTCCAAATTCCCTTAAACGCTGGGCAATTGGATTAGAGTGAACCCCATATGGATTGGGTGGTATTTGGCCCCAACTGCCGTATACGCTTCCGACAAAACCTTTATCAGGGTTACTATGTACGGGCAAACCATTAAAGAATTTGTATTCATTAATGGATTTTCCAAAATATCTAGCCCAATCTACGGCTGACCGGGATTCGCAGCTGAGGGGCATCGATTGGGGGTATCCCTTGATACCTTTGATTAGTGCCTGGGTCGGGAGCGTTGGTGTGACCGTTGGAGTTGGACTAGGCGATGATGTTGGACTCGGTGATGGGGTTGGTGACGGTGATGGTGTTGCTGTCAGCGGAGATGGTTGAAAAGGCGTGTAGGTGGGGCCGGGAAGAAGCGGATCAACGGTTATTGTCGCTGTGGGAGATTCTTCCTCCTCCGGGATGGCTGCGAAGACCGCTTCAGGCTTTGGAGAGCCATTCAGGAAAAAATATCCAGTAAATCCACCCACGATCAAAAGGTTAACCACCAGAATGGAAGTTCCGCTGGAGAAAAAAGTCCTTATTTGGGGGAGGAGTATCTGCAATCGCCCGCCCCGCAGCCGATCAAGGGTGTTTGTAATTCTCATAGGTATTTATTTTGGAATTATCAATTCTTCAGTTCTTGGAGAAAAGTATTCTAATTATACTCAAACTTGGTGTAAGTTTTACATGTCAATTGACAGTATTACAGCCCTGTAAGGTGGCCTGACGGATCATTATCAGAGTCAGCTCATAATACTTGTGAACCATTTATTTTGCTGTGGAAAATTCTGACCGTATAATATATGTGACACTAAGGGGATGAACTATGGATGAAAAACAATTCTGCTTTCGTGTGCTGGGGATTTGCTTGTTAAACTTGATAATTATCACTGCCTGTGTTTCTGAACCTATTACCAGAATGAATAATGGGTTGTTGAAAAACATCACAGAAGTGGTTGAAAATCCCACTCAGGTTCCCGTTACTCTGACACCAGAGACTATTGTAGATCAGTCTCCGACCCCGGATAATTCAGATTCTGATAAATCAAAGGAAGATAAGAGTGAAGAAAAGGTCATTATCAGCGTTGTCTTTGACAATTATACCGTCAGGGAAGAGTTAAGTTCAGCCTGGGGTTTTACCACCTTTGTCAGCTACCAGGATCATAATGTGCTGTTTGATACGGGTGCAGCTGGATCAACCCTGCTCAATAATATGGCTGCCATGGGAATTAAACCCGATCAAATTCAAAACATTGTCCTTTCCCACCTGCATAACGATCATACCGGTGGACTTCAGGCTTTATTATCTGCAGGGGCAGAACCGGTCATTTACATGCTGCCATCTTTTTCTTCCACTTTTAAGAATCAGTATGCAAATCAAGCAGAGATTGTAGAAGTTTCACCAGGACAGAAAATCGGTGACCGGATCTTCAGCACGGGAGAAATTCAAGGCTCACCTCCTGAACAAGCTTTGGTTATTGAGACAACCCGGGGTTTAGTTGTGATCACGGGATGGGCCCATCCCGGAGTGGAAAAAATAGTTCAGTTTGCCAAACAAACATTTAAGGGTGAAATATACCTGGTGATGGGAGGATTTCATTTAAACAGCGCTAGCACTAGCCAGGTCAACAGAATCGTCAAGGAACTTCAGCGTTTGGGTGTTGAGCACGTAGCTCCCTGTCATTGTACAGGTGATCAGGCTATCGCCCAATTTAAAGATGCTTTTGGTGACCAGTTCATTAAAGTCGGAGTTGGGGCAGTAATTGAGATTGAAAATTGATTTCAAGGTATACTGCGAAAAAATCGATTAATTAACAAGCAGGTTGGATAACCGGGGAGAATTGAATGAATTTAACTGTGGATCCGTCTAAAAAGGCTGGGGATTTGGTAAAAGAAGGTTTTCATTGATCGGAGGCTATTATGCTTGCCGTGGGCAGGCATTACCTGGGGGAGCTGACTGATAGAGAAATCCAAATGAGTTCAGGATTTGCCGGAGGAATCGGCGGATCATATTTGAACAACTGTGGTGCTTTTTCAGCAGGAGTGATGATCATCGGCGGGCTATACGGCCGCACATCAGCTGATCAGGATGATCAGGTCTGCCAATTTCAGGAAAAGTTCCAGGAAAGATTTGAAACTATCAACTGCGGTAAATTGCGGGAAGAGGAATATGGCTCCGGGGGTGCGGAACCTTGCTCAACCCTGGTTGAAAGGGCTGCCCGGGTTCTTATTGACCTGCTTGACGCTCAGGAAGGTGAAATTTCATCCGGAATGTAAGGATAAAAACGATATCTGATGAAAGATCAGCTCTGCAGAATAGACCAGCCAGCCGGATCGGTATTGGTTTGGCGATCGGGGGGGGGTGGGAGTTGCCCTTGGAATTGTTACCGGGCTGTTAATGGGTGCATTGATTTCACTCCAGCAATCCCAGGTGGGTAATGAAGGTGAAAAAGAGGATTGAACGGGGATTTTCAGGGGTTTAGCTGATCGCGTTCAGAAAATCTGCCAGCAGCCCATAGGCTGTAGTGCGGGGCGAAGGATTATCCTCGATCAGCGATAATTTTCCCAGCACATCGCTGTGGATCTCAATAATTGCTGATGTGCCCGAAACATGATACAAAAGAGATTCTGGCCCAACTTCTGCTGGTTTAACTTCTGCCACCAGGCCGTTGGGACTATCCGGATCTACCCTGGCGGAGCAGATTAATTTCCAGCGTTTTCCAAGCTCAGCGGCATCCTTGATCATATCGGGTGTTATATCCCGGATGCCTTTCCGATCCACGCCCTCAGGCGTGAGTGGGATATCCATCAATACGGTTGCAAGAGCGGCAACTTTTACTGCTCCATCCCACCCGTCGAGATCCCCACTGGGGTCAGTTTCCGCAATGCCTATCGATTGAGCGTAAGTTATGGCTTCTTCCTGGGTCTGGCCACCTTCCATGCGGGACAGGATCAAGTTGGTAGTTGAATTAAGAATTCCTGAAAACTCCTTAATATGGGCACCAGGCAGTCCACAACGGGCGATGGAAAAAACCGGTGCTCCATCCAT
The DNA here is from genome assembly GCA_964448865.1 of uncultured Anaerolineales bacterium. Taxonomy (GTDB): domain Bacteria; phylum Chloroflexota; class Anaerolineae; order Anaerolineales; family UBA11858; genus B10-G9. The sequence continues at coordinate 17,627 of CAYUXO010000026.1, read as the reverse complement.
AACAGCTGATTCAAAATAGAATGAAACCCCCTTCTTTCTGGCCAATTCTTTCAATTCCTGGTATCCATAAACAACTGGTCCTTTATTGGCCGTAATGGCGTGCATCCCTTTTTCCAGGGCAATCCGCAAGTAGTCCAGGGCAGGTTCACCGGTCTGATAATTTACCGGGGTGCTCTCAAAGAGTACATCAGCTCCACAATGCTGGATAAAATCCTCGCTGGAGTGGTAAGTTGTGGTTGAAAAACTGTCCAGCTTCTTTTCTTCGCGATAAGATTCCAGCACCTGTTGGAGAGGTAGCCCGCGCGGGTTGATAGCCTGGCCGTGGACCCCAGAGGCAATGCCAACAACGCGGAAGAATATCCCGGGGTCCTCAACCAGGTCAGCCTGTTTTTCAAGCAGTAATTCAAGTAGTGCCTGACCAACATTGCCAAAACCCAGTAATGCCAATCTATATTCCGGAAGAGGGGTGGGAGTTGGAGACATCATTTTATTTCAAACCTTTTTTGTGGCGGGTTTTTATGGACTGGATTTCGCTTTCGGTCAGTTCTGGAATATCAGCTGTAGATTTAATGCCAAGGGCTTTGCGCTGGGCTTCCCGCCAGCGGGATAATCTGTCACTCACTTCCCCCTCATATCCCTGGGACGATGGTTGATAAAAATAAGTGCCCAGCAGATCATCCGGCAAGTACTGCTGGGGAAGGAAATGATCTTGATGAGAATGAGGGTATTGGTAATCCACCCCGTGGCCAAGAGCTTTTCCGTCGCGGCTGGCATCCATAAGATGGATAGGCACCTCCGTCCGACCAGATTTTTCGATGTAATCGTAGGCCTTAAAATATGCTCCGGATGAATTGGATTTTGGTGCAGTTGAGAGGTATAAAACCGCCTGAACGATGGGATAAACCCCTTCCGGTAGACCGATATAATCAAATGCCTGGGCTGCCGCATTGGCTACTACCAGGCCCATGGGGTCAGCCAGGCCGATATCCTCCCCGGCTGAAATGATCAATCGCCTTAGAATAAATCGGGGATCCTCCCCGGCATAGAGCATTTTTGCCAGCCAGTAAAGGGCAGCATCCGGATCAGAGCCACGGATGGATTTTATGAAAGCGCTGATAGTGTCGTAATGGGCGTCGCCGTCTTTATCGTATAAAACAGCCCGCCGCTGAATTGAGTCCTGGGCAATTTCCAGGGTGAGGTGAATGATCCCTTTCTCATCGAGCAGGGTGGATTCCACTGCCAGCTCCAGGGCGTTGAGGGCATTACGGGCATCTCCCCCGGCGACTCTGATCAGGTGAGCCAGGGCATCTTCATCCAGCTCAACATCTAATTTTCCGTATCCCCGCTCATTGTCAGCCAGGGCTCGTTTAATCAGAGTGGTGACATTATCATCTGTGAGCGATTTCATTTGAAATATGCGTGATCTGGATACCAGGGCTCGATTGACTTCAAAATAGGGATTTTCTGTGGTGGCTCCGATCAGGGTGATGGTGCCGTTTTCAACATAAGGTAACAATCCATCCTGCTGGGCTTTGTTCCAGCGATGAACCTCATCAACAAAAAGAATAGTGCGTTTTTGATAGAGTTTGCGCAGGTCGTTGGCCTGGTTGATGACCACCCGCAAATCAGCTTTTCCAGCCATGACTGCCGAGAGGCTGGTGAAGTAGGATTCAGTATGATTGGCTATCACCATTGCCAGGGTAGTCTTACCGGTACCCGGGGGACCCCAGAAGATCAGGGAAGAAAACAATCGATCTGAGATGATCGCCCTGTAAAGCAATTTTCCTTGCCCGACTATTTCCTCCTGGCCGACAAACTCATCCAGGGTGCGGGGCCGCATCCGGGCAGCCAGAGGGGCTTTTTTACTCAAATCCTCTTGCATGGCGTGGTCAAATAGATCCATGAGGCTATTTTATCATGGAGGACATCCGGGGATTTTTGGAAAGGAAGGAGATGCGGCGTGCCATTGAGATGATAATATTCCTTTGTAAAATCATAAAAAAATAATGTAATATTAATTCTATGTTTTATGATCTGTATCTCAAGCCAGGTTTTTGTCACAAAGGGAGTGATATGAATGGCAGAAACAACAAATCCTTCAAAGAGTAAGAATAAAAAACGCGGCTGGGCGATATTTGGCGCTGGCTGTGGATGTTTGGTCTTTATCATCCTGATCGGGTTGGGTATATACCTTTATGCCGGTTGGCTGGGGTATAAAGAATCCCCTATGGTTGTGGAGGTCCAGAATACTGGCATTCAGCTTGAGGATCCCTATACCCTCAGTCCGGTCCAGGAAGAACAGCTCTTCAGTTATGGTTATCCGGAAGCCTTTACGATCCTGTTTTACGAGGAAGAGACTGTCTCCGGAGAGGTCGCTCCTGTGCGCCTGGAGACTTGGGATTATTATTCTCAAGGCCTGAGCTTAACTTTTATCAATAGTGACCTGATTGTTGAGGATCACTTGGAGATTGATAATCTGGGCTCGTTGGAACCCCTGCCTTATTATCCAGAACAATTCAGCGCCTTTATGAGCCTGGAAGATGTTATTAAGGCTGCCGGGATTGATACTTATGTGGAAATCCCGCTGGAGAAGGAATTTATTGAGGATGGGGTCCTTTATTACAGCTACGCCCTGACCTTTGGACTGAAAGATAATGAGCTTATGTATATTGAAGCTCTGGCGCTCAGTGATTAGTGTGGTATCAAAGTAAATTCAGACTGATGGGAGCAAATATGCGGAAAAAAACAGCTATTTTACTCTTGATTTTCCTTAGCAGCCTGGTTCCTTTTTCCCCGGCAAAAGCAGAGACGGCTATTAAACGAGATCTAAACGATGCTGTCTTATTCCTCTATATCAGTGATGCTATTCTATTACCTGAAAACGAACTGGACCTGGAGGAAAATTCAACAGGTATGTTAGCGCCAGTTTATTCAAAGCCGGCTGATGAAGTTGATACCAGTCCGCTACTGGCCCGGATCATTCATGCTAAAAAAACGGAACGAAACGATCTGGATGCCAACTGCCGATTAATTGTAGCGAGGTTAAAAGCAAAAGGCCAGGATTGCGAAATTAATATAGTAAACCAATATTGCCAGAATAAGAGGACAGAACTCAATGATCTAATCAGCTTCTATCGCAAGATGCGGGGCGATCGGCGAAAGGCGTTTACCAAAATCTGGCATAACATTAAAAGGAACTCCAGAAATTTCTGGCATAGGATCGGTCCTCTCGGCCGTAGATTTCTCCGCCAGATGGGAGATGAAACTCTCCAGATGGTGGCAACAGGAGGTTTTAGTGGATCAACTTTTAAGACTTTGTTAAAACACACGTTTAAATCTGTGGTGCGGCAGAAATTCCGGGAAATTATCTACCAGGGGGTTGGTCGCATGCTCCAGGGACAAATAGCAATTCTCCAGGCTGCCGGAGTGGATATCTGTGCAGAAGAGGAAGAAGAAGTCACAACAACTGAAGACAAAAAGGAACCGGGGGATTGTTCTTCAGATCGCGCCTGGCTGGATGAATTCTGGGAGAAAGCCGTGATACCCCGTTTGGTGGAAGAAATTAAAAACTGTCAGCCAAAAGCTGCCGGGACATACCGAAACTGCCTTCAAGAACAAGCATACTCAGGCGTCTGTCCTGAGGACGCCGTTGAGGCCTGTCATGCCCTATATGAGGCTATTCCGAAAAATGACAGCGGGGGATCAGTCACTGTTTCACCTGCGATCATGCACGGCGCTGCAGAATCTGTATCAACTTCGTTGACCTATCCCAGTGAGGGTGGAGCAGTGAGCGGAGAATTCTTTTATACTCTTTATGATAGTGTGAATCTATGTACGGTTACAACCACCAGTTCTGTTGTTGGCAGCTATGATCTGGCAACCTGCACAATGAGCGGTACTGCCCAGTTGGAAGCAGTCTATGATGGTTATGCTTGCCCCGGTGTATGCGGTCCTTCAATGGGTGCCTGTCCAAAAACATTCCAGGGGAATGTGCCCTGGGAAGCGACCCTGGAAAATGGTGAGCTGTATGGAGGTGTAGGAATAAGCGCCCCAGATATAAGCGGTTTTGGTTTCCGGGCAGGTCCATAACGGAAGCTCCTTCAAGTCGTAGTCCAAATGTCGCCCAAATGTCGTTAACACGACATGGTAATTCTGGCTGGATTTTATAGAATGATGAAAAATCTAGTTAGAAGGAGTTTGTCATGAAACAACCTGATCTTGGATTAAAAGTATCTGAACTACGTAAAGAA
>CAYUXO010000026.1:2309-13277 GCA_964448865.1 uncultured Anaerolineales bacterium | reverse complement strand
GAATGACCTGGAGAACGAACGCTTCTGGATGGCTGCCTTGCATCTCAGCAGCATGTTTTGTATTGTACTGATCCCGCTCTTGATCTGGTCCTGGCAGAAAAGCCGCAGCTACCAAGTCGATAAACACGGCCGACAGGTGTTGAATTTTCAAATCAGTATGACCCTGGCTTTGTTAACCGGCGGATTATGTCTGGCTGTTGCTTTGCCAGCAGCCTTGATTTTCCTGGAGCAGGGTTATGGCAATGTGACCTTAATGAGCGGATTGGCACTGTTCAGTGTTTTGCCCATGCTGGCAATTGGGATATTCATTACCTATCAGGGCATTGCCAATACCATCCGGGCGCTGTCAGATCAAGAAACTCACTATTCCCTCAGTATCAAGTTCATAAAATAGGACAAGTTTTACTTTTTGAAAGTCCTCTTCTGCTTTACTATGGAGAGGACTTTTGTTGTATCCTGCAACTTATTTATGAGATTTCCGTATAGTAGTATGGTCAACATATTGATGGACATTTCAGAGAATATGAACATAGATATCCTTGGCTCCCCATCTCGGGGTCTATGTTTTGAGTATCGAAATCTCAATATTCTCCATTACAATATCATTAGCGGATCTGTCCATAACGATGATTTTTATTTATAAACTACCAACAGCTTGTGATCCGTCCACTTATAAAGGAGAAGAATATGTCAATCATTAAAAATCCAGTCCAGGTTTTTATCCGGAATTTCATCCGCCTGGTGGTGTTCATACCTCTCTGGCTGCTGTTTGCACTGAGGAATTTTGCAGGAGCTTTGGGGGGGGCAAGTGTTGAACAATTATTTTATGGCGGTATAAAAACCCTGGTGATCCTGTGGATCGCGAATGTTCTGGCAGGTATGTTCTATATCCTGCCTCAATGGGAGCGCCTGGTTCTGCTGCGCCTCGGTCAATCCGTTGGCACCCGCGGCCCCGGTTTATTCATCATCCCGCCCTTTATCTATTCCGTGGCCCGCATCCTGGATATCCGCATCCAGACTTATGAGGTCAAAGCCACCAAAACCTTGACCCAGGATAATATCCCCATTGATGTTACGGCAGCCATTGAGCTGGAAGTTGAAAACCCGGAAAAAGCAGCCCTTGCTGTGCAGGATTACTGGAAAACAACCGAATGGGCTTCCATGGAAGCGCTCAAAAGCACGATCGGCGGCAACGATCTGCGCCCGCTGTTGAGTGAAACAGAGAGAATAGCAGCTGATCTGAAAGCCATCATCGATGGGGCAGCCTCAGATTATGGGATCAACGTCCGGGCAGTCCGCATCACGGATGTTGGTACACCCCCATCCCTGATAGAAGAATTGGCTGTGATCGCCCGGGCAGAACGCTCTGCCAAAGCCAAAAATATCCAGGCTAAGGCTGAGGTCAGCGTGGCCAACTCCCTGGCAGAGGCTTCCAACGCTCTGGCAAATGCAGAAGGATCAATGGAACTTCGCCAAATCCAGGCTTTGCTGGATATCTCCAAAGAGGAAAGCGCCATGGTAATTATTTACCCGATGGATAGTGCCATGGGCGGTCAGATCGCCGCTGCTTCGGCCGGAAGCCAGACTCAAAAGAAACTTTAGCGAATTGCCTGATACTAGGGGCGACCCCGAAAGGTCGCCCTTATTCGTTAAAACAGTCCATCAAGTGATTTTCCTCGATCCTCTTCCCATTGAAGAGGATTGTTTTCTATATACCTCCGGATTGCCTGAAGTTCTTGATCGTTTCGGATGATCCTGTCATAATAATTCCGCTGCCAAACTTTTTTACCTGGTGTGTTCCTGTTTTGATTTATGAGTTTTGTAGTTCTTGATTTATATTGTCCAACGATTGCACTTAAGGAATCTGGTTTTGGTCCGGAGTGAGATTTCCGGGCGACCGTTTCGGTCGCCCCTACATCAGTTATCCAGATGATGACGTGGATGTGATTTGGCATGATGATTAATTCATTATCATACAGCTCGATATACGGAAACTGCTCATCAATTAGCTGCCATTCTATCTTGGCAATTCTTCCAATTATATTTAGTTTCATTTCACCAGCGTTTATGCGGCCAAATAGATTATTCATCTGATAGGTGCATATAGTTATAAAATATGCTCCTGGTTGACTGTAATCATACCCTTGCAGACGATTTGATTTTCTGTTGGAAGTTTTTGGATCTTTCTTCACTGTCATTTTCCCCCAAGTTCATTTTACACGAAAGGGCGACCTATCTGATTGCCCTTCCAAATATTCCAAAATAGACATTTTTAGGGGCGACTCAACGAGTTCCCCGATATATTTTGTGGAGAGATCTACCCATTATCATATTAACATTTTTTTTTATCATTAACATTCACGATACCCTCTTTTATAAATTGCAGGAGTAAGACTTACTTCAGCTCTAATCCCACCAGTGATAACCAGTAATCATAGATCTGCTTGGCTTCACCACTGGATTCTTTCAGAGCGGCACTTTCAAAAAGGTCTGCTCCCAGGGGTTCATACAAAAAAGAATAAAGCATGATTTCCAGATCCCAGTCCCGGGTCTTTTCGAGCAGATCCAGCAGAAATGCAACCTGGTCCTCTTCGCCTCCCTGCACGATACTGACGTTCTCAGATATCCAGGCCATTTCTGTGATAGCAATCGGCAGATCGATATATGCTGGTATTTCATCATAATAATCATCCGGGATCTGATCAACTGAGCTGTATTCCAGGAAGGGATAGATCGTTAAGCCCACCAGATCTTGTTTTCCTTCAAAAAGATCCAGGATTTCCCAGTGGGGTTCAAACTCCCGACCGGTCAGATAGGCGGCACCCTTTAAATTTTCAAGCTGAAAGATCGTAAAAACCCTGGTTTCAGGACTGTGGAATTTAACAAGGTCATATACTTCTCGATATGCGTTAACAAAATCAAGGAATGTTTCCTGGTTGGCTTCAGGGATCAAACGATTGACCTCCACGCCAAATGCAAAATAATCTAGTTCAAAAGTGTCAAGCACTTCTCTGATCGTATTCCTGATCTCGGGAAGATGGCGTGAAAAATAAGTCTCATCCACCAGGTCAAAATCAAAACCCAGGGCGACCAGGGGTTCCACTCCGACAGCAATCGAATCAGCAAATTGAATGGTCTCAATGACATCCGGAGCAGCCCAATCCACATAAACCCCCAGTAGTTCGCCGGTAAAGGGGACTTCATTTATATAGGTCTGATAATCTTCTGCGGAGGAATCGGGGAAATTCGGGGGTACTATCCCGGCTGTGCCAACCAGGAAATCGCGGCTGCTGATAGGTAAATCCAAACCGGGATCCCTCAAATCCGGGGGCGTGGTTTGCGTGGGCAGGTCCGGGGCAGGAGTGGACTCACCTGAACAGCCTGACAGGAGCATATTAACACCCAGAATAAATATCAAACCGACAGCGTGTAATCTATTAGATGATCTTGTCATTTGTCCCTGCGGCCTGGCGGAAGATTTCGGTCTGGCCGGTGTGGTAGCAGTCATGGAAATACAAAAAGAAGATCCAGTCAGCAACAGGTTTTTCTAGCCTGTCCCGGTAGGGTGAAGGGCGTTGAAGAGATTCTTCGTCTTCACCTTCCAGAACAGCTTCCAGGCGCCCCTGGCTATCTTCAAGGAATTTGAGCAGCTCTTCTAATTTTAGGACTCCCTCGTCTTCATCTGTGATCGGTTGGGATTCCCGTTCATAGTGGTCCAGATCTACTTCGGAGCGGATATCCTCGGCTCCCAGCAATTGGAGAATATTGCAGCGGTTGGTGAGTATATGACCGACGACCCAGTTAAGGCAGTTGCTCCGGAAGGGCAATTGGATCAGGCTGTCTTCATGAGTCAGACCTTCGGTCTGCATTTTGATGATTTCCAGGTTCCTGGCGAAGGCGGCGGAGATATTTTCAAGGGTGATCATATTTAATATACCTGTCTGGAGGGGACCAAGTCCCTTAAAGGGATTTGGCCCCTGATCTATTCTTTCTTATTAGATTTGCGGGCTGACAGCCCTCTGTTTCGGCTGATAAATTCATCCATTTCCAAAGACCGGATGCTGTCAGCGATCACGGGAAGGGGCAGGTCATCCAGTTTGCGAAAACGCACGCAAGATTTTCCCACATCATAGCGTTTGCCAGTTTCCCTGTAGGATTTTTCAAAATCCTGGTTGAGTTTCTCATCCATGTAAATGGCGGTCAAATACACTGCCATGTGGTTTTTCTGATTGGCAAGTGCGGCGTACATAAGAGGTTTTTTGTTGTAGGTATCCGGGTATACCTCCAGGGGAACCTGGTAGGTGATCATGCCCCAATTCAGGGTTTCTTCGTAACCTGATGGCAGAATTTTGAGGATAGTTTCCCGGACTTTTTCGATGGCTTCCCGGCGTTCGGGCGACATTTCTGCCAGGTATTGCTAGATGGTTTTGGCGTCTGATCTCATGGATTAAGCTCCTTTCTACCAATAAAAACGAAAATTGAAACGGGGGACTCTTTACCATTTTACACGAAAATGATTCAACCGAGAGATTGGAAAAGACAGGAAAGCTGGACAAATAACCAGACTATTTCCTGATAATTATTTTGGACATTTAGGGATCTCTAACAGGTGATATGGAACAAGCCGATCAGTTTGCCTTTGCGCTCATTCCAGGTTTTTACGGCCTTGGGGGTGGTGAAAATATCAACCCGGCAGCTCTTTTCCTGAAAATAGTCCGCTGCCTCGGGTGAAAGACGGACCTTTCCAAACCGTCCGGCGCCAATTATCAAGAATTCAGCGCCATCCTCAAAAATATATTCAGCTTCAGCCAGGGAGATGGTATGGGAGGTGCCGTAAACTTCTTTGGAAAGTTTTTTCTTTCTCTTTGTTACCTGTCCGTCAAGGCGGATGAGAATATCGTGGCTGATCCGCTGATCATCAACATTAACCCAACCAAATCCTGTTCCCGTTAAGATGGGTTTCATGGGGTACCTCCAATCATCTTTGGAGATTGATATAGCACGAACAATCCTATTTATAATCATCCCGGGTGGGATGGAATACATCCAGCAGCCGGCAGGGGGTGATGGCTTTACCACCGTGGGGAACACCGGAGGGGATAACCGCCACCTGGCCGGGCTCCAGGACCCGGGTTTCACCATCCACAGTCAGTTCGAATTTACCCTCTAGGACATTGGCCATCTGTTCATGGGGATGGCTGTGCTCCGGCAGTTCCGCACCCGGGTCCACATCCCAGTAGGCCAGGGTCATTGTATCTCCGTGGATAAAACGGGTCCGGTAGCCGGGTGCGATTTCTTTTTCCTGGATATCATGTAAAGAGATGTACGTCATTTGGGCTCCAATAATTCTTATTGAACCAGTCTGGGAAATAATCGGCCGGTTCTGTTCATATATTCCTGGTATTCATCTCCAAATTTATCCAACATCATTTTTTCCTCATCACCCACTCGCAGCAGATATTGGGGTAGGGCAACTACCAGGAAGGAAAAACCAGCAATCCAGTTATGCAATATCAAGGGTTGGGCAATAGCCCACAGCAGATAGGCCCCATACATGGGATGGCGGATATACTTGTATATTCCGGTGGTTACCAGGGAGTGATCCTGCCGGAACCCCAGGTTGGGCGTCCAATTTTTATCCAGGGCCTGGTGAGTCAACCAAAGTAATCCAGATGCACAGACGAATAAGATTGCTCCTATCCAACCCATAATATCAGGCAATTGATAATTGGCAAAATCGAACCAGGATGAAAATATATATACCAGGGGTGTGATCTCTCCCAAGCCTGAGAAAAATGACATCGTCAGACCAACTTTAGTGGAATGATCTTCTTTGAGGGAGAGTTTTCGATATTTATAGGTAGACAGGGTGCGTACCCCGCTGATGAGGACCAGTTCGAGGAAATAGATTGTCTTAAATATGGGATTTGGCATAGGATCATCCTTTGAGAACGTTGTTTGTCTATATATATTCCATCATCATAAAAGACGGTTGAGGGCAATATATAAAAAGTATATACCTAATCCTGTTAATAGGAGTGCGGAAAAAAGGCTCAAATATTTATGAGAAGCGGGACCGATCAACAGAGCCTGCCCCATCAGGTAAATGATCACCAGGGAAGTGCTGATCATGGTGGTATAAAAAGCCAGCAGCAGGGCAATTGCCAGGACAGGACCCTCAGCCCAGGCAGACAAGACCGCAGGGCCCATCACCAGGCTCCAGCCCAGGTAAGGATTTGGATTTAACAAGTTAACGAGGGCAGCCTGTAATAGGGTTTTGGGAGTCGATGAAGGTGACCCGGCTTGAAGATTTTCTCCTCCTCCTGAACGCGAGTTCTGAAAGGCGAACCAGGCAAAAACCAGCAGCAAGATCCCGCCGGCCAAGCCCAAATAACCCCGAAAACTTTCCGGAAGGATATTCAGGAATAAGATCGCGACCAGGGCGATGGGACCGTCACTGATCAGGGGAGCGAGGGCAGCCGGCAAGGCACTCTTCCAGCCGTCCTGGGTGACTTTCGCTAGAAAAAATGCCTGCAGCGGTCCGGGCTGCAGACCGGCGCTGAGGGCGTAACCAACACCAACCAGGATAAAACTCAGCATGATCGAATCCGGTGGGAGAATTGATAATGAATTTTCATGATTGAAAACTGGCTGCGGAGAGTTGTTATTATTATCGGCGCTCTAATATTGTGGTTGTTGGTGGTTTTAACAGCAGCCAGGCGCTGATCGCCAGGGAAATCAGCAGCGTGAATGCTCCGATGAGGATCACACCTCCCGCTCCCAGGCTTCCGACCAGGTTAATAAGAAATTGGGAACGCACAGTTTCGTCGCTAACAGCTCTGCCAGAGACCACTTCCTGAGTCAGCCAGAATAAGTAGGCTGTCAGCCCGGCCGCTCCAATAGTGAGGATGGTTGAGAACCCCAGGATCAAGCCGCTTTTAACTGGCTGGGATTTGAGAATAAATTCAGTCCCAAGCTGGTCCTTCAGGGCTCCCAGCACCTTTTGAGTTTCCTCCTGATCTGCCAGGTTTAAACGCATAGAGCGTTCAGTGATACCGTCCTGGTAAAACACCTGCAGCCCAGTCTTGAGCTGTTTGACAGACGAGATGCTGGAGAGAGGTATGGTCTGCATTTCAGCCAATAACTTGTCAGGGATCTTCCCCTTTTTTAACTCAGCCCGCACCTTGGAGAACAAGCTGGAATCAGTCAGGGCCCTGGTGATATGTTCCGGACCCAGGATTGTCAAAAAGAATTTGGATCCCCGTGCATGCAGCCAGGTCTTCAGATCACCTTCCTGGCCCTTTTCGTCTGGTTTTGGGGTTGGAGCTGATTTCACCGGAGGGGGTAAGGGAATTTCCCGGGGAGGTTTGGTTTCCTCCTTATGGGGTGCAAACATCAAATCCTCCAGGGCATCCAGGGCAAACTGGTTGTCAGGGTTAATGCGCAGGACCTGCTCCAGGCAGATTGCTCGCTGTTTGCGCTGCACCAGGCCGGACATAACCCACCAGGCCCGTTCGCTGTCTGGATCGGTTGCCAATATTTCACGCAAGATATCAAACCCGGTTTTGGTATCCCCGGATTTGATAGCTGTTTCTGCCAAATGGAGATCTATTAACATGGTCTTCCTCCCCGGAAATAATTGCAGCTACCTCTATTATAGAAGATATTTCTCACTTTTCTTAAATTCCCTTGATCATCGGGCTCCCAAATCGGCTTCGTCGGTTGTCCGGGTTTCTTCGTCTCCGTTTCACTCTGCTCAGGGCAAGCCTTCGTTTCAGGTAAGGCAAGCTGGAAAGGCTCTGCCCCGATCCCTTTTGGGGAAGGTTAGATTCTTAATGCCCCCTTCCAGTATAAAAAATAATTCCTATAGTGTCAAATTTCATTTCAACGAAAAAACCCTCACGTATTATCCGTGAGGGTTTTTGAATACTGGGAGATATAGTTTTAACCCTGGTCTACTCCTCCCTTTAAGAACAAAGCCGGGATCAAAGCCAGGGCAGCGATTACCATGGCCACCAGGAAGGTTTCCGAGATCACTCTTTCTGCCATTTCAATTCCCACCCGACCAATTTCCGCCATATCCGCGTCGGCTGACATCAGCTTGGTGCTCCAGTACTGGGAGCGGCGCAAGCCAAAAGTGGTGATGCTGGAAACGCCAATGGTCATACCCACCAGGCGGAAGATGATCACCAGGGCGGAGCTGGTTCCGCGGTGCTCTGCGGGCGAGGCATTGATCACTGCCGCGGCAATAGGCGCCATGGTCAGGCCTAACCCGATACCGGTGAAGGACAGGTGAATTCCCATGGTTAGATAAGTGACATCACTTCTCCAGCTGGTCATCAGAACAAAACCGACCACAGCCATGATCAATCCCAACAGGGAAGGAAGGCGGTAGCCTTTTCGATCGGAGATCCAACCCCCCGGCACGGCAGCCAGGGCCATGGGAACAGTCAGGCCGGAGAGCATCCAGCCGCTTTCCCAGGCTCCCTGCTCCGGGCTGGAGGCGATCAGGGAGTTGATGAACAGGGGCACATTGGCAATGGCGATGAATAAGGCCACTCCGATCAGGAAGTTAGTCAAACTGGCCGGCAGGTAGTTCTTTTCCTTAAAGAGTGATAGTTCAATTAAGGGGTCTTTGACCCGTTTCTGCCACCAGATGAAGGCGATCAGGAAAACCAGGGCCAGGCTTAACAGCGGCCACACAAAAGGTGGCAAGCCTGCCAGACCCTCCAGGCCGCCTGAAGTATTTTCTGAACCTGATCCCAGGGCGATGTTGAGGACGGAGAGGCTGACCGCGATCAGTCCGGCGCCAATCCAGTCCATCTTTCCCCTTTCTTCGGCTGGCTTTCCTTCCTCCAATAAGAACCGGATCAGGAACCAGGCAATCAGGCAGATAGGCAAATTGAGCCAGAAAATGGTCTGCCAGCTCCAGAAGCGCACGATAATGCCTCCATAGAGGTGTCCCACCACCCAGCCGGCTGTATCAACAGCGGCGATCACGCCCAGCGGTCGGGCCCGTTTGCCGATCGGATACAGGTCACCTACCATGGCCATGCCTACCGGCACCATGGTGCCGGCCCCAAAAGCCTGGATCATGCGGGACCCAATTAACACGTTAAGGGATAAAAAGGACAGGTCCGGCCGGCCGTTGGCCACCAGGTAATAAGCCCGCAGGATCAAGCGGGTGGGCCAGGTGTGAGCCACGGCTGCCAGGTAAGAACCGAGTGCAAAGATCACCAGGGCTGCCAGGTAAACCTTGCGGCGGCCGTGAATATCCGAGAGTCGGCCCATGAAGGTCATTGACACGCTGTAAGCCAGCAGGTAGCCGGTGATGATCCAGGCAGCGTTGTCCATGCCGGTCTGGAAAGGGATTTTCAGGTCGATCAACACATGGGGAAGCACGGCCGAGACCACAGTCAGGTCCAGGGCGCCAATAAAGATCGGCAGCGCTATTAACGCGACTTTAAATCCCGGCGATGAGGTCCATTTTTTCATGGCTGGTCTCAGGGAGCGGTGATTTCAATCGTCGCGCCAAAGTTCCAGAAGTCAAAGGTCCAGGTAGAAACTTCAGGACCCCTGCTAGCCTGCTCGGTCAGCACCACCCGGTGGACCTCATTGGTGGCGGTGTCGAGCCACATGTCGGCTGCCATGGATTCAACGTTGATCAGCCCTTTGCTGATCTCAGTGATCACGGATCCGGGGAGAGATCCACTGAGATGGGTCAGGGCCAGGCCGGGCATTTCTTCCAGCTCTTCCTCGCCCACCAGGACCAAATCATAGGTTCCGCTTCCCAGGCTGGGGAAAAATCCATTTGTGGGGTCAAGGTACTGGGTTGGTTTAAAGAGGTAATCATCGGGCAGTTCCTGAAATTGGCCTGAAAGGGGATTGCTGGCCCACTGGATGTCTTGCAGGCTGATAACGGTGATCTCAGCCACCATGCCCAGGGCAGCGATCTTCACTGTTGTGAGGGCTTTATCGGGTGAAACATAATGGCCGACCGCGTCCGTAAATTGGATGGTTTTATCTGGATCAAGGAAAACAGCTGGACCGGTTTGGGAGATCTGGAACTCAAAACCGGCCAGGCCAGTCATATAGGTTACCCCATCAGCCAGGATCATTTCCGGGGTGATTTCAGCTTCGGCCTCGACACCACATCCGGCGGCCAGGATGCTGATGAAGGATAAGATGATCAAGACAGGTAAATAACGTTTCATGGCTTCCTCCCAATTTGTTGATTGGTTCTTATTGAGTATAACAAGAAAATAAGGACTAAATCCCTTACAAGGACTTAGTCCTTATTGTTTAAATCACTTCCACATCATGGGGCCGGGATTCCAGCAATCCGACCGGAGTCATGCGCACAAGTACCGCCTTGTCATGCAGCTCGGGTATGGAATGGGCGTTGGTGTAGCTCATCCCGGACTGCAGGCCGCCCACTAACTGTTTGAGAAGTTCGCTGGCTGAACCCCGGTAGGGGACTAAAGCTTCAACCCCTTCTGAGACATAATCCTCAAGCTCTTCTCGGGTAATTTCACTGGTTCCCTCACGAGCTTTGCGGTCCAGATTGGCTCCCAGGGATGCCATGCCGCGGGAGGCTTTATAACGGTGGCCTTTGCGGGTGATCAGGAACCCCGGGCTTTCATCTGTGCCGGCTAAAAGACTGCCAACCATCACCGTGGAAGCCCCGGCAGCCAGGGCTTTGACGATATCCCCGGAAGTGCGAATACCGCCATCGGCAATGACCGGTATCTTTTGGGGCCGGGCAACCTCGGCGCAGTTGATAACCGCTGTTAACTGGGGCACTCCTGAGCCAGCCACCACCCGGGTGATGCAGATCGAACCGGGGCCAACCCCGACTTTGACTGCGTTCACGCCGGCATCGATCAATCGCTGGGTGCCTTCCGCTGTGGCCACGTTGCCGCCCACAATTTCTGCTTTGGGAAAATGTTTTCTGATGTCGTGGATCTT
>CAYUXO010000026.1:0-2209 GCA_964448865.1 uncultured Anaerolineales bacterium | reverse complement strand
GTGGTGTCCTCCGGGGCTGTGATCACTTCCCGGGTCATGATCTCCGAAAGCGGTTTGGCAGGATCGTTCTCAAAGAGCAGATCGCGGCTGGTGACAATGCCAACCACCACCCCAATCTCATCGACGATCATGATCCCGCCGGTATAGGTTTCAGCAATGATGCGGTTGACATCCCCGACTGTGTCGGTTTCCTGAACTGAAATGGGGTTATCTACAATATAGGATTCGCTTTTTTTGATTTTCCTGACCTGGCAGACCTGGTCTTCAATCGACAGGAAACGATGGATAATGCCGATCCCGCCAGCGTGAGCCAGGGCGATGCCCATTTCACTCTCGGTCACGGTGTCCATATTGGCCGAGATAATGGGAATTTTCAGATCAATGCCTGATGTAAATTGAGTGTCGGTTGAAAGGGTCCGGCGGGAGGATACTTCCGAATATTGGGGCACCAGGAGGACATCATCATAGGTCAGGGCAAGTTCCGGGTGGATTTTCATGATCAAGCTCCTTGGCTGGGGAGTGAATGTTCTGAGCTATTTATACCATTAAGGTGTGAAGTCCATTTTGAACGACTTTGTCCCTTAAGTTAACCGCAAACGCCAATTCAGCTTGCCATGATTTTTAAGGGATTGAAATTCCGAGAGGGGACATCCAGTTGTTTGTGCTGGATGTCCAAACGTTGGCCTACGCCGACGTTGTATTCCCTTGAATAATGTTGGGGATTGGAATTTTTCTGAATATCTAGTAATTCTGTACTTAAACGTCCTCGTTAGAGCACGTTCGGCGCAGCCCCTCTCAGGACTTCAGTCCATGCATTTCAGAGGGACGAAGTCCTTCGGGAGGACATCGTCCCTAAAAAAAATTAGTCGCTCACCAGCAGGGCTTTCGCGAAGCGGCCGTGGATCTTGCCGGTCCAGCGGGCCAGGTGCATGGTGGCTGTTGCCAGTCCCACACCCAGCACGGAAAGCAGCGGGGTCAGGTAATCCGGCAGGGTCCAGATCTCAACACCATTGCTGAAGGTCCCGATGGGCAGATTAAAAACATAGGCCAGGACCGGGGAAGCAATTAATGCAAATGCTACCGAGACCAGGGTCACAACAACTGTGAAGTAAATAATACCTAAAGGTAACATCAGGATCATGTAAATCCATGCTAACCAGGTGCTTTTGCCGGTCAACAGCAGTTTCAAGCGCTCTTTCCAGGGCAGGGAGCTGTCAGTGAACGAGGCCCGGCGGGGCATGCGTTCGCCCAACAGGGCTTCCACTAAACGCCCTTCCAAAAAAGCTAGACCCCGGAAGCTGAGCAGGAATACGATCGTGATCGGGATGCCGATGATCAGGACCATGATACCCAGGGAGATGGATAAACCAGTCACTGCCCAGGTAAAGTAGAGGATACCGGTCAGCAGGGAGAGCAGCATGTAAACCAATCCTCCCCAGGCCCGGGGATCGGCATAAACGCCGAAGAAACCGGGATAACTTTTGCTGGCGCTGGCAGTTACCCGGTGGGCGGCCGGGGTTTGGGCCAGGGCTGCCGGCAGGGCAGATTCCCAGCTTTGATAGGCTTCAGCGATCTCAGCTGCTTCGCCGTATTCGGCGATGATTAGCCCGAGGGCCTGGTTTTCATCCAGCTCATCGACTTCAGCCCGTTCGGTCTCAAGCGCAGTGCGCAGATGCTCCTCGGCGTCTGCCAGGGCGTCCTGGATGGTGGCTTTGTCGGAGCCTTTCAGGGCCCCCTTTAAGTCATCTAAATAAGTTTGGATCAATTCGTCTGTCTTTTTCACTGGTAATCACCTCCCAGTACCTTGTCTACAAATGATTTCGTTTCCGTCCAGATCTTTTCCCAGCTTTTTAAAGCCTCTCGCCCGGCCTCTGTTGTGCTGTAGTATTTGCGGGGAGGTCCGCTGTCGGACATTTCCCGTTCGCTGGAGAGCAGCCCTTGGCTTTCCAGGGATCGCAGCACGGGGTAGATAGCGCCTTGTTTAACCATCACGCCCGCTGCGTCGTCGTCCCCGGCTCCGACCAGCTTGCCGATCTGGTAGCCGTAAAGCGGCTCCTGGGCCTGGGCCAGGATGCTCAGCAGGGCTAAGGATACGGTGCCGGCGCTGAGCTCCTTGCGGAATTTCTTATGGGTTTCCTGGATCTCGATCAAAGTGCTCCTCCTTCGCCCTAGCGAGTGGGGTTTCCAACCCCGCTAGGATTGAATTCGT
>CAYUXO010000025.1:0-30453 GCA_964448865.1 uncultured Anaerolineales bacterium | reverse complement strand
CTACAGGATCCTTCAAGTTTTTCAGTCAAAGATTGGCTGGATCTCTGGTAGCAGGGGGTTTTGTTTTTCTAATAGGAATTCTGGGCGGATACGCTACCTTTGTATTTCAAACACCTGGTATTCAATTCTTAATCTATAATGCCCGGATATCCTGGACTCATTTTGTCCTGCTGATCGGGGGAACGATATTATCAATAATTTCCTTCAAAAAACAGGGCCAAATTCCCCTTCTCCCCAGCGTAGCTATCGCGTATGAATTGTACGTCCCGCTGGCAATTGCAGGTTTTGGATTTGGCAGCGGCCAACCTCATCTCTGGCCAGACGGATTGGTTGTCTTTGGCATCAACCTGGCAGTGATGGCAATAACAGGAACGATCGTATTTATGTTGCTCGGTATTAAACCGCTGACGTTTATCGGATATTCTCTTGGAAGCCTGGTAGCCATCATTGGTATTGTTAGCGTTATAGGTTTAGGCGGCGCCGGAGCAGTTGTGGGCGGAAATATTGCAATGCCAACCCTGGTTCCAACAGCTACATTTACCAGTACCCCCGTTCCTCCTTCATCCACACCAACAGTTACTCCCATCCCTCCCACACCTACAGTGACCCCAACAGTGCCTACTGCTACCTCAACTCCTTTACCGACAGCAACCAACACAATCACACCAATACCAACTCTATTCTATGCTGAAATAGCCGTGTCAAAGGAATTTCTCGGAGCATACATTCGCAAAGAACCAAGCCTGGGAAGCCAAGCTTTGACTTCCCTGTTAAACGGTACGGTCGTAGAAATACTCGACCCCGCTCCTTTTTTTGACGAGCATGGCCAGTATTATTGGTTGAATATTCGTTTCTTTAATGAGGATGATCTTGAACAGGATGGTTGGATCATTGAGTCCTACTTACGGATCCCCACTCCACGCCCCGACTGGTAAGATTTCTACTCTAATAGATCCTTACTCTGAAATGCTCCGGGGAGTAGATCCCGGAGTGTATTTTGTTGGATGAGTTTGCCCTGATCATCTACCTGGAGAACATTAATATCCAATCCAAATTCCGATAGAACCTGGCGGCAAGATCCACAGGGAGATCCCCCATTATGAGTAGCAACGGCGATGGCTACAAAATCACGTTCCCCGGCACTTACTGCACTAAAAACAGCTGAACGCTCAGCGCACATCGTAACACCGTAGGCTGCATTCTCAACATTAGCACCTGTGAAAATTTTACCAGATGTTGTTAATAAGGCTGCTCCGACCTGGTAATTTGAATAGGGAGCATAGGCCTTTAATCTGACCTGATTGGCTTTCTTGATCAAATCCTGTTGTTTTTCTTCAGTCAAGGTCATTTATATCAGTCTCCTCAATTCCTGGAGTACTCGAAAGTTTTTTCACACGAACTTTTACGATCCGGTGTTCATCTACTTGTTCAACTTTAATGAACAGATCATCAAGTTTTACTACTTCACCCCAATTTGGAACATGTCCTAAGTGATAGTAAACCAGGCCTGCCAGGGTATCTGCCTTATCGTTCGGTAATGAACTGCCCAGGATCAGATTCAAATCATCAATATCAATTTTTCCTTGGAAGATATATTCTCCCGGACCTACCGTAAGATATAGTCCCTCTTCCTCATCATACTCATCCTGAATTTCGCCAAAAATCTCTTCGATAATGTCTTCCAGGGTGACTATTCCTGCAACTCCCCCGTACTCATCCACTACAATTGCCTGGTGAATACGTTTTTTTTGCATATCAGTAAGCAGCTCATTGATGACCTTGCTTTCAGGGACAAAATAAGCCTCGCGAACCAATTCCGCAATTCCCCCCTCGTAGGTGCCGTTGCTGCAGATCTCCAGCAAATCTTTGGCATACAATAATCCTAAAATATTATCAACATTGTCCCGGTAGACGGGGATGCGGGAAAAGCCACTATCCACAAAACGTTGGATTGCCTCTGCAAATGGCACCCTGGCATCAATCGCCTGAATATTGATCCTGGGAAGCATGATTTCCCTGGTGAGAGTATCATCCAGTCTGAAAACTGAATGGATCATTCTTTGTTCTTCCTCTTCAAGCAGGCCGCTCTTTCGGCTTTCATCTACCAGTGATTTGAGATCTTCTTCGCTTACCAGGATAAGTTTTTTCTGGACTTTTTCCATATTCTTAGAGAAAAGGAACAACAGGGAAAGCAGTGGTCTGGAGACCTGATAGATCAGATTGACCATAAGGCTTGTGCGGATCATCCAGTTTTCTGGGTCATTTAGAATCAATAAGCTGGATGCCCACTCAATAGCAGTGATTATCAATGCCAATCCTAAAAGGGACAATACCTCAAAATAGGACCAGGAAGCGGACTTATCAAACCAGAATAATGCCAGGAAGAAACCAACAGCTGCCATTCTGGTGATCATTTGAAACAAGGATAGGGAAGTGTCTACTCGCGTGTATTGGGTTAGAAGGTCACGGATTAGATTCCCCCGCCGGGAATTTTGAAAAATCCCATGAAGATTTTTGTTTGAATGGACCCTGGTCAGCACGGATCGGGCAGCAGAGATCATACCATCAGCCAAAAGAACAAAGATTAATCCAGTAACTAATATAATAGCCATTATTTATTTAAGACGCCTTTTTCTTTTTTGAAATTTGCCTGGCTGGTATTCCGACTACCACAGTATCCGGAGGTACGTCTTTGGTAACCACAGACCCTGCACCAGTTCTGGAGTTTTCACCAATTTCGAGCGGCGCTACCAACATACTGTCACTCCCAATAAAAACACCGTCTTTAATCACTGTTTTATGTTTCTCTTTTCCATCAAAGTTGCAGGTGATGGCACCAGCCCCGATATTAACATCTGCCCCGATCTGGGCATCACCAACGTAGGAGAAGTGCCCCATCTTGGAACCCTTGCCTAAATACGAATCTTTTATCTCTCCGAAATTTCCGACATGAACTCCCGGTCCCAGGTGAGTTCCTTTGCGAAGGTGGCTGAAGGGACCGATATCAACCCCATCTTCTATCAGCGAGCTCTCGATAACTGAAAACTCAATCTCGCAGGAATTGCCAACCTGGCTGTTAATTATCCTGGTGCCCGGTCCAATCAAGCATTTCTGCCCCAATACGGTATTGCCCTCGAGATAAGTATTGGGGAAGATCATTGTGTCACGACCAATCGCCACATCAGGATCGATGTAGGTCGATGATGGATCAATAATAGTTACCCCGGATAACATCAATTCCTGGTTGATCCGTTTTCTCAGAATTTGGCTTGATTCCGCAAGATGTATGCGGGTATTGATACCAATGAATTCTTCAGGGTCCCCGGCAAGAACAGATTTAATAGACAATCCCTCCCCTGCAGCCAGGGAGACCAGGTCAGTGAGATAATACTCCCCGTTGGGAGATATACCTAATTTATTTAATGAAGGCCAGAGCCAATCAGATCGGAAACAATATATTCCGGCATTTAATTCAGTGATCAGCAGTTCTTCAGGCGAAGCATCCGCTTCTTCCACAATAGCCTGGATTTTCCCCCCAGAATCCCGGTTTATTCTGCCAAATCCGCGAGGATTGGTAGACTCAACCGTTAAAATTGTCATCGGACCATCATGAGAACCCTGGGTCTCAATAATGGCTTTCAAAGTACCCTGGCGGATGAGCGGCATATCACCATAAAGGATCAGCACCAAATCAGAATATCCACTCAAGAGCTCTTCTGCCTGTTGGACTGCATGGCCGGTTCCCAACAGCTCAGCCTGCTCTACAAAACGCACTCTTTCTCCCAAACTGTCTTTGATCAGATCAGCACCATGGCCTACAACCATCACAGGAGGTTTCTCAGACAGGGATTCTGAAGCTTCCAAAACATATTCTATGAGTGGTTTTCCCAACAAGGGATGAAGAGGTTTAGGAAGCTCAGATAACATTCTGGTACCTTCGCCTGCCGCCAGGATAACTATTTCTGTGGTCATAGTGATTTCCTCAATATATGGCAATAGCTTTCAGGAAGGCTATTTGAACGATACCAAAATAAAGCAGTGAACGGAACATAGTATTCATGTCCTGGCTCACTATGTATTTTGCTGTTATTTTCTGGAGGGTTTTCTTCAATCACGGGTCTCATAAATCGGGAGGGGGGTTAGCAGGGGAGCCTGGACTCGAACCAAGATCAAAGGCTCCAAAGGCCTCTGTGCTGCCATTGCACCACTCCCCTTCATTAGCCAAGGCATTGTATCATAGGTTGAAATGAGTGGCAATGAAAATGCAATTTGCCCCCTTTTAACCCAAATCAGGAGTCAGTATTATCCCCGTTTGTGATAAATCCGAGCTTTTGGGCTTGATCAAATGATAAGTTATCCGGGTTGTCAATTCTCTGGATTTCCTCTTCCAGGGAAGCAGTTTTCCAGAACTCATGGACATCATTCTCGTTCAGGTTGGAATTTTCTGTTTTCTCATTAGAGGCAGTTTTTGATTTTATTTTCGATTTTCCGGATCCATTTGTTCCTTTAGGAAGATCTGCTTTGGCGGCTTGCTTGGATTTATTTGTTTTAGCCGCTGCCTTTTTTGATCCTTTCTTTTCGGGAGTTTGCCCAGACTTGGTTTTGGCAGTTGATTTTGCTCCGGTTTCAGGTGCCTTTTCCCCCAGCCCCTGGATAATTTCTCTGATCTCCTGTATGGCTAGATCAAGGGTTGTTAATACCCAGGTTAAATCATTATTCTGGGTAACTGGATTAGTGATCACTATCATTCCAAATCGCGCATCAACATGCGACCAGAATAAGTCGTATTTATCACCTGAAAAATACCAGACACTTTCCGGGATTTCGTTTCCCAGAAAAGTCGATATTCGATTTGTCGTACTGAAGGTGTTTAACAACAGCGGCATGACTGTAGTTTCAAATATTGTGTCTGGAACAACACCTGTCTCTGCAACTATGATCCCACTATCTTGGATGATATTAATGGATATAGCACCCAGCTCACCACGCAAATCAGCAATTCTGGAGGTTACATCTTTGGAGAGATTCTTTTTAGTTAGTTTAGAAAGTTCATCAAATTCTTCAACTACAGGGTCCAGGCCCATAGTTCGGCGGACTGCATTCAAGAATTCAGGCATCTTCACGGGTTTAAAGAAAAATGCTTCAGCGCCTACCTCGGCAATTTCCTGGTGAATCTCCTCATCCTCCATACCGGTGATAAGGATCACCTGCATCTCAGGATAGGTGGTCTTAAGTTTAGTGTAAAGTTCAATTCCAGACAGGCCAGGCAAACCAACATCGGCAATTAACAGGTTAATGCCTGTACCAACAACCTCAACGATAGCCTCCTCGCCTGAAGGCACATCGACCAGGTCAAGGTCCAGCTCAAGAGCCTCAAGATTGGCACGCAGAGCAGTCCGAATCTCCTGGTGATCGTCAACAATCAACACCCGGAATTTGTCCGTCATGCAGATATCATATCATGGGGGGTGTGAAGAAAAACCCCCTTCAGGGGGTTTTTACCTTGCAATTTTATTAAGTAAAGTATCTAGAATGTTTAATCAGAGCGGGATAACTCAATTAGAAAGCGCCATAGATCAATACCCCGTAAATAGCACAGGATAATAAAGCATCCAGAGCGGAGTATATCAGGTGAAAATTGATAGGTGAACCTGATCCTTTTCCATAAGTTTTAGACCAGGCAAACGCGGCACTGATCACTCCGATCAGGACAGGAATACCAATAATCAAAGGCTGCTCATATTCTGCCGGAATGCGTGGTATCCAGGCAGAAAACGGCACATAACCACCATTTATTCCTGGTAAGGTGGCAAATTTCATCCACCAAAAAATATATACTCCCCCCACAATACTGAGAATCTCACCAACCGTTCGAAAAATGGGTTTATGGAATGGAGACAGGACAAGACCGAAGATAAATGCCAACAAACCGGCTCCACCCCAGACTGCCGCAGCAAAGGGAGAAAGAATTGCTCCTGCTAGAATGCCAAAAATACCTTCTGCGGCCAAACTCAAGTAATCATTAACCGAGACTGTGTCGATCGAACTTCTTTTGGCAGCGTCCGTGGTTGAGAAGTATACGTAAAAGGTTGACTCCACTTTTTCCAACCAGCTGACATATAAATCTTGATCTTCATCCTGGAAAATATTCGGATGACTGGAATCTGTTGATGTGTAGCTGAGAGGCTGGTAGGTCGTCACCAAACCGTCAGATAGATAGGCAACATTGACCTGATTCCGGAAATCACGCCATTTATGCTCGGATTGGGATCGAAAGGCAATCGCTATCTCAGAAAAATTTCCGGGAATCACTACAATATGGTCCTGATAGGAAGAGCCATAACGGATTCCTCCCGCAGGTACCCGGTTTCCCGTTGAAAAATAACCGGAAATATATTCTTCTGCTTCCAAGCTTTGGGATGCGGGAACCACCAACCTCATAGGTGGGCGAATAAGGTCAGGACGTCCAAGGGGGAAGTACTGCAGGAAGGAGGTTCTTACTCCTGCTTCCATACCAGCCATAATAGCTTCACTCCAAAATAGATAACCAACCTCTTCGTCAAAACCCAACACCGGACCGGTGATCCTGAGTGAGGGAGAGACATTTTTTGTGTGGACGAGAATCTTATCACCGGGGTAAATATTCTGGGGATCAGTCTGCATGTAGTAGATCTCGAAATCGCCATACGTGAATGGATATCTGATCCAGCTGAGATGTAACTGACCGGTTTCATCCAGGTATTGATTCAACCGGATCCCTTCCGGATCAAGTTCAATCTTCTGCAAGTCAGTTATCATGCCGGAGAGAAGATACACTCCTGGGTTCTCCCGGTTTCCTGAGTAGGCAATTAAATAGGAACCATCCTTATCTACTATGCTAAAATCACTCGCTCGCTCGTCACCAGAGAGCACTATGACTTCTGATAACAGCCCCCCTTCCTCGTTGATCCTTATGGTTTTGAGCTGATAATTTTCCACCCAGAATAGATTAATCTCCTGGTCACGTAAAACAATCTCTGCGTCTGAGGGTTTTAAAATCTGCAAATCATATAAAGTTCTACTGGTTATCTCTCCCCCTTCAGCAAGAATGACCAGTTCTGGTTGACTTATTCTTTCCTCACCTTCAACTCTGGGGAATAACATAAAGTATACTTTTCCAGAAGAATCCAGCAGTGAGGGTGGGGAGGCTGCCAAAGTGGTTTCCCCCAATTGAAGGGCTCTACTCCAACTCTCGGATTTAACCCATAATTTATCCGGCATTCCGCCAGAGCAGCTGGATAATAAAATCACTAAGATCAATACCAGGAGGAACCGATTTTTTTTTGCTTTTTTTGACCCACTCATACATCTCTCCCGCATTTGAGGATGAAAAACCATCATCGATTATATCGTGATCTCCCCTGATTGCAATTGCTGAAGGGGATTGCTTAATACCCTACTTAAGAACTGTCTCTAATTAAACAAAAGGGCTGTCTAAAAAGCCAGCCCTTTTTCATGTAAAATGAAATTGGGGGTTATTTCGTGAAAAACAATACGACAATAAGAAATACAACAAACAGGAAATCCATCCGCCTGAAGGACTACGACTACAGTCAACCAGGAGCATATTTCGTCACAATATGCACATACAAAATGAAAAAGTTATTCGGTCAAATCGATGATGGCGTGATGAAACTTAATTATCTTGGAGAAATCGCCCGAAGAGAATTGCTCCAGGTACCAAAGACATATCCAGATCTGGAGCTATTTGACGATGAGTATGTCATCATGCCCAATCATATCCATGCCATTCTCTGGAAAATTGATGTAGGGGCGACCCCTGTCCTGAGCAGCTGGTGCACAGCGCCAGCGTGTCGAAGGAGGGTCGCCCGGTTATCCTCATCCAGACCAAATCCCAAGACTCTGGGAGCAATCGTGGGGCAACATAAGTCAAGGGTTACCAAACAGATAAACCGTCTAAGAGAAACTTATGGGAAACCAGTTTGGCAGCGAAATTATTACGACAGGATCATTCGGAATGACAAAGAGCTCCAGGCAATCAGGAAATATATAGCGGATAATCCCCTTCAATGGGAAGACGATCACGGTAAAGGGGTGCACGATTTCATTTAAATGGTTCGGGCGACTCGTTTGAGTCGCCCCTACAAATCACAGATCAACCAGGGGTAATCCCAATTGCTTTTGGGACAGCCCCTTTATTATTTACCAAGGTTTAATTAATATTTACTCTGTTTCAGTGAGATTTATTTCCGGAAGCCAGCCGTCACCAGCCATGGTCTCAACTTTATACCAGATAGTTCCATCTATGTCCAAAGACCCGGTAACCATGACTTCTTCACTCCGGGTGGCAAAAGAAAAAGCCACTTTATCGCCAGCTATTGAAAATAATCCAACCAGGTAAGAATTAGAAGTGAGTATTGCTTTGGATCCGGCAAGATAAGTCGCCCCCTCTGCATCACCAGACACATCGCCTGATTTTGCAGCCTGGGTAGCTTCATAATGCTGAGTTGCCAGTGCGGGTGAAATGATCTCCCCGGATTGACTGCAGGCTATACTGATCACAAACAATATAAGAACAGGGAACAACACCCAAGATAATTTTTTATGCGCCATGCTTATAATTTCCTTCCCCGCAGACGGGCATCAAAGGCATCTCTTAATCCATCACCCATGAAGTTAAAAGCCAGGGTCGTTAATGCCAGGGCGACTCCAGGGAACAACACCAGGTGGGGATTGGATTTGATTGATGCATAACCTTCATTGATCATAGATCCCCAGCTGGGTGTAGGAGGGTCAACCCCTAAACCAATAAAGCTCAGGGTAGCTTCCAGGAAAATATACCCTGGAATTGCCATAGATTCGATGATCAATAATGGGCCAATTACATTAGGAAGCAAGTGTTTCCTAATGATATGTCCATCTTTGGCGCCAATCGCCCGGGCTGCCTCCACAAATTCTTTTTCTTTAAAGGATAAAACCTGTCCCCGGGCCTGGCGGGCCATACCCAACCAGAATAGGGCTCCAATCGCAACAAATATGAAAAACAGCCCCCCTGTTGCCTTATTCAAATTGATCAAAATTCCCATAATACCCGTGGTAACACCTCGCCTGGCCATGGCTTTAAAATAGACTGTCATCATGATGATGATCGGCAAGGTTGGCACCCCGTAAAGGAAATCCACCACCCGCATCATGATCATATCGGTTCTACCCCCCGCAAAACCAGAGATCGTGCCGTAGAGCAAACCTATTACCATACTGACACTGGCAGCTACGAGCGCTACGGACAGGGAGACCCGGGTGCCATAGATCATCCGGCTCCACAAATCCCTTCCCAAAGCATCTGACCCAGCAATAAAAGTAGTACAGCCCCATTCCAGGGGTGTATCGTACCAGTGGCAGTTATCCTCAGCATAATCAGTGGTGATATCATACCCGGTAAAAGCTTTAGCCCGATTGTTAAAAATATTCTGTTGGGCAAAATCATATGGTGTGACCAGAGGGGCGAAGATTGCAGTCAAGATCACCAGAATAATAAAAATCACCCCACCAACAGCAATTTTGTTCCGCCGGAATTCCCTGAATGCGTCCTGACCAGGGCTTCTTCCCTTGCCATACTGCTTGGTTTCTTCATTGTCTACAAGGTTTTGCAATTGTTTTTCAGGTGTCATATTTTTTTATTCCTAATCATATCGTATGCGGGGATCGAACCAGGCATACATTATATCTACCATCAAGTTGCTCATAATGAGTAATACACCGTAAATCAATACCAAACTGGTTTGCAGGAAGTATTCTCTCTGGCCGATGCTGCCCACAAATCTTCTGCCCATACCGTTAATAGCAAAGATAGTTTCGATGATAAAAGAACCCGTGATCATTCCTGCCAGCAATGGACCCAGAATAGTAATAACAGGGATAAGAGAATTCTTTAAGGCATGGATAACGATCACAGCCCGCTCACGCAAACCTTTGGCCCGGGCGGTCCGAATATAGTCTGACGATAGAACTTCTAATAATCCTGCCCGGGTTAATCGGGCAATGCCTGCTGCAGCCCCAGTTCCCAACGAAAACACTGGTAAGGCTGCATGGGCAAAAAATTCCTTTGTTAATGGGGGAAAAAATCCTAAGAAGAAGGGGGGATTTGCTCCCCAGAATGCTATCGGAAACCAATCCAGCGTAACACCAAAAACAAAAATCAATAAAGGGCCGAGTACAAGGGAAGGTACAGATATACTGAGGACGGCTAAAAACGTCACCACATAGTCAGTCGTCGAATTGTGATTTAATGCCGCGATGATTCCGATGGGTATTCCCAGGGCAAAACCCACAATCATAGACATTAAACCCAACTGGATCGAAACCGGAAAGGTTTGATTGATGATATCCCGGACTGTCTGAGATGGAATCCGGAACATCGGTCCAAAATCACCTTGAAGGATATTGAATAAATAGCGGAAAAACTGTTCGTAAAGCGGTTTATCCAGGCCATAGCGCCGTTCCAAGAGTCTTATCATGTTTTCTGGCATAGCTCGCATACCGACATTATCAAAAGGTCCTCCCGGCATGGCTTGCACCAAAACAAATGTTGCCAGAATTACCAGGAATATGACCGGTATGGCAATCAAAATGCGTCTTATTATATATCGTAACATTCACCCTCCTGAAATTGATCAGGTAATGCTTATAGTCTTTTTTGGACGATACCACCAGGCTTAAGGGGTGAGATAACTTCTAATCACCAATTAACCCTGTTAACATCCTCAAGGAAAAGGGAGAAACCGGGGAGGGCAGCAGATGCCGCCCTCCCAAGTAAAGTTCTTCAGAGCATCACAACTGCTATTCTTGAGCAGCTGCCTGAGCATCTGCGTCGATGGTCCAGGTATACCACTGCTGTCCACCAAACAGAGCCAGATCGCGAGACAGCCAGGAATGCTCGGCTGTGAAAGCAATGCGCAAGAAGATCGGGATGAAGGGGAAATCACCTTCATAACCGAAGTATGCATCTTCGATATCTCGGTACATCTGCTTCCGGACTTCGGGATCAGATTCGTAGCGAGCTTCCTCGAGCATATCATCGATTTCGTCGCACTCACGGTGTCTGCGGGTATCGATGTTGCAGTCCAACACGTCGCCAACCCAGTTGTTCTCGTCAGCATAGTCGGGGCCCCAACCAAGGGTCCACATGTGGGGAGCTTCAGCATCATCAGCCTTGGTGGCAACCAACAGGTCTGAGAAATCCTGCTGTTCGACCTGGATCAGGTCTGCGGAGCAGCCCAGTTCTTTCTCCCAGTTAGCCTGGGCGAATTCGATCCAGTTCAAAGTTGATTGGCCGCTGTAGCCCAACAGGGTAACCTGTGGGAATCCTTCACAATCAGGATAACCAGCCAGAGCCAGCTGTTCGCGAGCCCAGTCGGGATCGTAACCAACACCAACTTCGTCGATGGGGGGAGCGCCGAAGATTCCAGGAGGCGCAAAGTGTTTCATGGGCAGGCCCTGACCCTGGCGAACCTCAGCAACAAAGGTTTCACGGTCATAAGCAGCCGAGAAAGCACGTCGGACATGAACATCATCAAAAGGAGCTTTGGTCATACGGAAGGAAATGTAGAACACGGCCAGGTCAGGAACCGAAATGGTCTCATCAGGGAAAGCAGCCAGGTGAGCTTCCAGTTCAGCATCGGGGATTCCAGATGTTTCGACTTCGTTATTCAGCCACAAAGCGTATCCAGTGCTGCCGTCTGGGACAACATTGGTCACAAATCGTTCAATATTTCCGCCGCCCTGCATGTCATCAGGCATCAGGGGGTTGCGCAGAAGTATGCGGGAAACACCATGTTCCCAAGCATTCAGCACGTAGCGGCCATTGGTAACAATGCTGCCAGCTTCGGTCCATTGGTCACCATTCGCTTCAATGGCCCACTGCGGGGTTGCTGCAATGGTCCACATGGGGGTCATGGACAGGAAGTAAGCGGCTGCTTGTGGCAGTTCAATTACCAGGGTCTCTTCATCAGTTGCGGATACGCCGATGGCATCAAACATTGCCGGATCGATGTTCTCGGGATCTTCATAATTGAAGGTTTCACTGCAGCCCTTGATAACGCCAGCAATGATGCCGCCGTAGTAGGTTCCAAGGTTTGGATCACAGGCTCGTTTAATGCCGTAGACAAAGTCATGGGCAGTCACAAACCGGGGATTGCCGTCTGCATCCACTTCCTGTTTCACCTCACCAGTCTCGGGGTTGTGGTTCACCCAGGGGATGTCGGTGCGGATCGTGAAAGTGTAGGTCAGACCATCATCGCTGATCTCCCAGGAGGTCGCGGCCTCGGGAACGATGTCAGCAGTGATAAGGTCGTAGTTGGTCAGGTGGACAAACAGGTTTTCAATGTAGTTAATAGAAACTACATCTTCACCAAGCTGGGGATCCAGGGTAGGGATCTCAGTGGTGGAGTAGCCAGTGTTCGTCACCAGATCTCCGGTGGCAACAGTACCTTCCTGAACCTTGGGGCCGCAAGCGGACAACACCAGGCTGCCCAAGATCAGTAAGGAAACAATCGCAAGAAGTTTTTTACTCATTTTCTTTCTTCTCCTTAATATAATAGTCAACAATTTACAAATGTGTATCCGATTAACTTTTGAGCGGCACCACCTCCTTAATTTAAGAGATTTTTTCCTACTAAAAGCATAACATAGGATTGCTTACGCTGTAATTGTAACGATCACATCTTTTGCTGAGCCTTTTCAACAAAGTGGCAGGCTACCCAATGCCCTGGCTCGTATTCTCTGAATTCCGGATCCTCGACTTCGCAGCGCTTTTCGGCGATGGGGCAGCGGGTGTGGAAGCGGCATCCTGAAGGAGGGTTGGCCGGGCTGGGAACATCTCCCACCAGAATGATCCGCTTGCGGGCTCGTTCAGCTGCGGGGTTGTGCAGCGGCACTGCTGATAAAAGGGCGATCGAGTAAGGATGTAAGGTGTTGTCGAATAAAACGTCCCGTTCAGCCAATTCAACGATCTTGCCCAGATACATGACAGCGATCCGGTTGGAAATATGGCGGACCATGCTCAAGTCATGGGCGATGAATAAATAGGTTAATCCCAGTTCACTCTGAAGTTCTTCCAGCAGGTTTACAACCTGTGCCTGGATGGAAACATCCAGAGCTGAGATGGGTTCGTCGCAAACAATAAATTCCGGTTCCAATGCCAGGGCTCTTGCCACACCTATGCGTTGGCGCTGACCGCCAGAAAATTCGTGCGGATAACGGTTCACAAAGTATGGATTTAACCCCACCAGGCGTAAAAGTTCCTGGACCCGATCCTTCCTTTCATTGGCTGTGCCAATATTATGCACATCCAATGGTTCAGCTATGATCCTGCCAACAGTCATTCTTGGATTCAAGGAAGCATAAGGATCCTGAAAAATGATCTGCATATCCCGCCGAAGTTCCCGTATTTTGCCCTCATTTGCAGTGACAAGATTTATATCCCGGAAATAGACCTCACCAGAGGTGGGTTTATGGAGCTGGAGGATGGTCCGCCCTGTGGTAGTCTTGCCGCAGCCGCTCTCGCCGACCAGGCCAAGTGTTTCACCTTTTTTGATCTCAAAACTGATCCCGTCTACAGCTTTGACAGCACCAACCTCTTTTTGAATAATAATGCCCCGGGTGATGGGGAAATGTTTGACAAGTTTTTCAACTCGAACTAAGGTATTATTCTCACTCATCGAAGCTCTCCTGTCTTGATATCAACCCAGCAGGCAATACTGTGGTCCAAGGAGATTTCGACCAATCCGGGGTTTTCTTTTCTGCATTTATCCTTCATAAATGAACAGCGGGGCACAAAGGGGCAACCCGTTGGTAATTCCAATAGATCAGGAGGTAAACCTTCGATTGTTTCCAGCTTATCTCCTGGTTTTTCATCAATTTTCGGCAGCGATTTCAGTAATGAAAATGTATAGGGATGGCGGGGATCTTCATAAAGCGAATCAACCTGGGCATCTTCAACTACAAACCCGGCATACATCACGATCACCCGTTCAGCCAATCCGGCCACAACGCCCAGGTCGTGGGTGATCCAGATCAGTGCCATGCCCATTTCATCTTGAATTCCCTTAACCAGCTCAACCAGTTGAGCTTGAATAGTCACATCCAGGGCAGTGGTTGGTTCATCCGCAATTAACAAGGTTGGATTGCATGCTAAGGCAATAGCGATCATCGCCCGCTGGCGCATACCGCCAGAGAATTGATGGGGATAATCAGCCAATCTGCTTGCGGAATCCGGAATTCCCACTAATTTTAATAATTCAGCTGCTCGTTTACCAGCAGTATCATCATCCATACCTAGATGGAGCTTGAGGGGTTCTTTAATCTGGAAACCAATCGTTAAGACCGGGTTCAGCGAAGTCATCGGATCCTGGAAGATCATGGCGATCTTACTTCCCCGGATCTTGCGCATATCATTATCATGGTACTCTAAGAGATTTTCGCCCTTAAAATAGATAGCATCCGCCATTATTTTTGCTGGTGGTACTTCGAGTAATTGCATTACGGAAAGCATGGAAACGCTTTTTCCACAGCCGCTTTCTCCCACGACACCTAACGTTTCCCCCGAGTGAAGTTGATAAGAAATTCCATTTACTGCGTGGACCAATCCTTCCTGGGTTGAAAAGGTTGTCCTCAGATTCTGAATGTCGAGAATAACTTCTCTATCTTCCAATTTTCATTCCTCCTAATTACCAGAATTTTGGTACTCTTCACAATTTAGGTTAATTAATATGATGGCCAATAAACACCATCAACCGTAATGTTCAATTATACCTATTTGGGGTAAAAATATCAAAGACTTTTGAAATATAAATTCCATATAAGATTTGTCAGATGTGCATTCTACCATACCAAACCAGATATTTCTCCCTAAATACCAGAGAATAGGATTAATATAGTTCTCAAGTATTGGATAAAGGCACTTCACTCAGGTTTTACCCTTATCGGATACTTTCAATATTCCAAAAATGGGAATAAATACCATTTTCTAGTCCTTCAAGATCCGGGGCGGCAACGATGATACCATTGCGGAAAAATAATGGCAGGGCCGGGAGATCTGTCCGGTAAACCGAGCTCAATTGCTCCAGCGCCAGGAGGGTTTCTGTTGAATCGGGCAGATTGGTATTTGCCAGGCCGCATGCCAAATCAAAATCATTGTTGCTGTAGCCAGTGGCGTTAACGCCACCCCATCCTTTAGAATATTCCGGATAGAGCCCGGGTATCTCATCAGTAGTAAACAGACGACAGCGCTGATAATGACCTGGTGCCCACGAAAACAAAGCCAGGTCGAATTTTCTACCGAAGATGAGCCCTTCCGGACCTGGTTTTAATAATTCTGCCGGCGGCAGTAATTGGATATCTACCCCAATGCCGCAACCCCTTAAACCAGCTCTGATCAATTCCACCGTCAAGGGAATTTCACCTGTCCCGGATGCCAATAGGGTTAATTGCAGGGCAGTCCCATCCTGGACTCCCTCTACCTCCTCTGCCAGCCGGGGAGTGGCTGGGTCACCATCATGATCGATCCAGCCCAAATCCCTGAGATCCAAACCAGCCTGGGTCGGTTGAAAGGAAATAAGGCTCTCCACTGGAACTATCCTGGGATCTCCAGGAAGAAAGAAATCATCCACAACTTGACCCGCATCCAGACGAGAAGCAGATATTCTCTCCCTATCTATACACTGGGCTGTTGCCTGGCGCAGATCTTTATCATTCAATAAACTGGTCCCGGGATTAAGGGTGTTTATTCCAAAACTTAGCTGCTCCCACGCTAATCCTCCGACGATGTAATATTTCAGACGGCCGCTGCGCTGACCGGAAATTAAATCTGCTTGATACCCTGCCAACCCTGGTTCATTGAGGATAATCTGGCACTCACCAGATGAAAAAGCTGCCAGAGCCTCTTCGCCTCCATCCACAAAACGAAATACCAGGGAATCATATGCTGGAACCTCACTGGAATAGGAATGATAATTTTCATTCTTATCCAGTGTTATATGATCACCTCGAACCCATTCTATAACCCTGTACGCACCCCAAGCAAGGGGTTTCTGGGTTGTTTGTGCTGATGTCAAGAACTCTTCCCGGGAGAAATTTGACCAGCGATGCTCCGGCAAAGGGGAGAAGAAAAAATCCGGGTAGTCATAAATCCCTTTAAATCCGGGCAACCCTTTCCAAATTATCACGTCCTCATCCGTCAATTCATACGTGGATGTAAAGCGAGTTTTAGATGGGCCGGTGTATCCATATATTTGCAGAGCAACCTGATACGAAAATATCGAATCAGCCGGAGTAAGTGGGGCGCCATCTGCCCAGAGCAAGCCAGTCTCAGTTAAAAAGACGATTTCAATCTGATCCAGTAAGATCGATTCCTGGTTCTCATATACTTGCCAGCATCCGCTGCTGGTGCAACCAAATGGACGATAGGTAACACCACTGGCCAAAATAGTGATATTGCCTCTGGCATCAACCATACGGTCGCCTGTAAAAACCTCCACCTCCGCGATTGATACCAATTCGTTTTCCAGCGATGGAATTTGCTCCAAAAGAACTGATGACTGTTGAAAATTCACCTGGTCTACGGGATTATCGTAAATCGCCTGGCGAATGATATTTGCAGAGGTAGAAATATCACCATATAAAAATAACGAGCTTGGTTCTTCTCCCAGACATATGGATAAAACCTGTGGGGGGGCAGGGGTTGGTATGGGTGTAGATTCAATAACCTGACTCTTCTTTGGGGAGAACAGTTGGGATCCTTCGCCATCAGCAGAACATGCGCCAAGTATCAAGATGAATAAAATCAGGGAATATACCAAGAAGCTGCGTTTTAGAACCATGGGATCTTATCTTCTTCAACTTCTCTCATCCGCAAATACGAAATGTATCTTTCTGGATGGATCTTCTTATCCTTTACAGCTTCAATCACAGCGCAGCCTGTTTCATGAGTATGGGTGCAATCGCTAAAGCGGCAATTTATTAAGACCTGGCTGATCTCGCGGAAATAACCATCGACCTCTTCCGGTGTGATATCCCACAGGTCCAATGCTTTTAATCCTGGCGTATCAGCCACATAACCGCCACCATCCAGTGGAATCAATTTTCTTGAAACGGTGGTGTGTTTACCTTTTTTTGTGGCGTCGCTGACTTCTTTTACAGCTAATCCCAAATCTGGTTGAATTGAATTCAGAATGCTGGTTTTGCCAGCTCCGGACGGACCGGCAAACAGGCTGGTCTTTCCAACCAGTTTTTTCTTTAATGCTTTGATACCTCGATTTCTTATTGCTGAGGTATAGAGGACTGGATAGCCAATTTTTTCATAATGTCCAAAAATATCACGGGCTTTCCTCATTCCCGTAAGATCAATTTTATTGACCACAATAATCGAGTCAATTCCCTCTTTTTCTGTGATGACCAAAAAACGGTCCAGCATTCTAAGACGAGGTTCGGGTTCAGCGACTGCAAAGACAAAGACCGCTAGATCAGGATTCGCAATGATGACTTGCTGGAATTCTCCCCGGGCAGTTGGAGCCATCCGGTAGATCATGCTTTGCCGTGGTTCAACTTCTTCAATCATACCTGTGCCTGGTTCCTGCTCTGTTATCAGAACCCAATCACCAATGGCCACTAGATCTGCCAATTTCCGTCCCTTTTTTAACCTTCCCCTGAGTTGGCAGACAATCACTCCCTGATCGGTTTCAACGGTAAAGAAACCTGATTGAGCTTTAATGACCCGTCCCCTAATCTTTTCAGTCATCTGACCTCGATTTTTGTGATTTCATTGTGATTATTGTTCACCATCTTCATCAGGAACATACCAGACGCCGATCTCCGCCTCCCAGGGGTAGTATCGCAGCACCTGATTGAAATAAAGTTCCACTACCCGCCTGAAAATAGGAGCGGCAACATCA
Organism: uncultured Anaerolineales bacterium; assembly: GCA_964448865.1. Lineage (GTDB taxonomy): Bacteria > Chloroflexota > Anaerolineae > Anaerolineales > UBA11858 > B10-G9. The sequence continues at coordinate 12,505 of CAYUXO010000025.1, read as the reverse complement.
GATCCTTCACCGGCATTCTCTGCAATTACCACTATAGCGATATCGGGTTTGTTCTCATTTTGGTTATTGGTATAGCCAGCAAACCAAGCATGGGATTCTCCTGAGCCTGATTCTGCTGTTCCGGTTTTACCCGCGACAGGAATTTGCAAACCCCTGATCCGGTGGTTGGCTGTCCCGCGAGGATTATCAACTACCTGGATCATGGCATTTGTGATGATATTGAGATTTTTTTCACTGATGGGGAGCTCGCCTGCTTTTTCAGGCTCAAAAGTGAATATTTCTTCCCCACCTGAATTACGGATGCTTTCCACAAACTGCGGTCGGTAAAGTGTACCCCCATTACCCAGCGCGGCTATGAACCTGACTACTTGCAAGGGTGTCACCAGGGTATCGCCCTGTCCAATAGCCAGGTTTGTGGCATCCAGCTCGGAAGTAGGAAATGGAATATCGCCAGGTTCTTCTGCAAGGGTTTCAATCCCGGTCAGAGAACCCAGGCCAAACCCCTGGGCCATTTCTGCAATAGCATCCTGGTATCCGTTCGAGTAGAGTTCAAGTCCGATGTGCCAGAAATAGGGATTACAAGATCGCATCAATCCATCGGTGAGGGTTAATTTCCCACTGGGTGGAGTTTTATCATCCTCAAGGAAATGATCATATGTCCAGTCAGTGAGCGTCACACCGGGCAAATCTTCGAAGAAATATCCACAGTCGTAAATATCTCCCGCCTGGAATTCCCCTGTTTCCAAGCCTGCTGCCATGGTAATGACTTTAAAGACCGATCCAAGCGGGTATAGACCCTGAGTAGCCCTGTTCAGAAAAGGAGTCTTTTGATCCGGTTTGTAATATTCCTGAAGAAGAAAAGATGAATTGTAGTAATCAGAATTAAAGGCATTGGGATCAAAGTGCGGATTGGATACCATGGCTAATATTCTGCCAGTGTCCATCTCCATCACAACGACAGCGCCGTTATAACCATAGAGCGCTTTCTGAACATCAAGCTGAAATTCCTTTTCTATTGTGGTGTATATCTCAGATGCAGGGGCTGCTTCTTCGCGAGCCAATTGGGTGATGATCTCACCCTCCCCATCAACCACATATAATATACCTCCCCGATCGCCAGTCAAATAGGATTCTCCCCAACGTTCCAATCCCTGACCACCAACTTTTTCGCCTACGGAATAACCCAAAATGCGGTAAGCATCAACCTCTGCTTCCTGGATCCAGCGCACATAACCAACCGCCTGGGGAGCAACTCCTCCACTGAAGTAATAACGACCATCAAAGTATCTCAATAATAAACCCTGGGTTGTGTATGACTCGAGTATGCCCACCCTGCCCTGAATGGAGTCCAGTGAGATTGCTCCTAGAGGAAGATACCAATCCACATTAGGTGGATAATCCTGATACATGGCGTAAATAACTTCGGGGGGCATATCCAGATCACGTCCCAACTCGTTGAGTAACTTATCCTCTTTATCAGGATTTATTTTAGAAGGAGTGATACCCAGGGAAATGGCTTCTGCATAAGCTACTATCACACTTCCATCTCGATCATAAATATTCCCACGAGGAGGAACCAGTCTTGTGAGCTGGAGCATATTATCCCCTTCCAGCTCCGGGAAAATCAAACCTTTCGACCAATCAATAGACCAGCTGCCATCTGACAAGGACAGCAAAATAATGATATCCCGCGATAATCTCTCAAGTATCCTGCTGTTGTAATCAACCGTGACAGCTACTTGGGCCTGGATCGGATCAATGAAGGAGGACAAGACCATATAATCAAGGGACTCAAGTGCCAGTTCAACCGCAACATCATTGTATAGCTGGATAAAGTCCTCATCGCTGATAGCTGCCTGGCTGGCGGGACTTAACAAATCATACATCGCCTGGTAATCACTGTTTTTCCAGTTTTCCAGGAAGGATACAGCTGCGGATTCAACATCCGGCACCTGGGTGGTCTGAATAACAGGCGTTGCCAGTCCTGGAGTTGGCAGACCTTCAACAGGCTGGGTGCCATTGGATGTACTTTTATTACACCCGGTTAGGAGCACTACCAGAAAGACAAAAGTGATAATTTTTATTTTCATATTCACTTACTCTGAGTTTATCACCCTGTTTCAGTTAATAATTTTTTTTGATATACAGGGCATTGATATCGAATCGAAACTTGGCAGTTTTCAGCCACTTGGTGATTTGCTTCCAAATCCATACTCTTCATTAATAGATATAGATCACAGAGGGGCAATCCCATTACATTGGCATAACAATCTGTCATCTGCGGAACAGGATTAAATGATTGATTTTGAATAGCGTAGGCTCCAGCCTTATCAAACGGATCCCCGCTGTCAATATATGCCTGAATCTCAATTTCATGATAGTCTCTCATCATGACTTCTGTACTGATCACCCTGGACTCGATTTCCTTGGAGAAAGGATTATAAAGGGCTACTCCTGATAAGACAAAATGATTTTTTCCCTTTAATTGTTCCAGGATTCTCCTAGCATCGTCTTCATCAATTGGCTTACCCAGAATTTCATCATTATCTACTACTATTGTATCTGCCCCAATCACAAATAGATCGTTTAATGAGCTGCCAGCTACTTTTTCACCTGCCATGATCGCTTTCTCTTTAGCCAGCCGCTCAACGAATTCTGCGGGTTCTTCACCACTGACGATTGTCTCATCCACCTCAGGGTTGATTACAAAAAATTGATCAACGAGATTGCGGAGCAGCTCCTGCCGCCGGGGAGATTTAGAAGCCAGAATTACCTCAGCCATAGATAACCAGTAAATTTCCTAGATTTTTGGTTTTTTTCAACACAACAAATTCTATCATACCCTGATATCTTCACCTGCTCGCTCTTCCAGTAATGTTATTTACAGCCCTAATAAAAAAGCAAACTAAAAACCCACCTCCTTTTTGGTACAATGGCAGCGATAGATTATGAAGAAAAATCTGACTACCCATAACCTGCTGGGGATATCCTTACTCCTGGTAGGATTACTCAGTACGACCAGATTTGCCCTAGCTCAAGCTGGAAGGGAAATTACATTAACCGCGCCTGATCCAGCAAATTATCCGCGGATGATCCTGTATTTTGACGCAACTGAGCGAGATGGGGGCAATATTACTGGTCTGACAAAAGACCAGTTAAATCTCAGGGAAGATGGGGTCGAGCAGGAATTGATAGATTTTCAGGAACTTTCTCCTGGAATTCAGCTTGTTACAGCAATTAATATCTCTCCCCCCTTTGCTATCCAAGATATCAATGGAATATCTCGTTTTGAATATATCAAAAAAGGGTTGCTCAATTGGGCAAACCAACCATTAAATTCAGCTCCAGATGATGTTAGCCTTCTTACCAATGATGGCATTGAACTCACACACCTGGATGAAAAAAGTCTTTTTATCGATGCCCTTGAGGAATACTCACCTGATTTGAGGGAAACCGAAGCGAATCTAAATGTTCTTTCCAGGGCAATTGAGATCGCATCGGATCCACTCAGCCAGTTGGGCATGAAACGTGTAGTGCTGTTTTTCTCCTCCCAACCCACATCAGAAGCATCGGGTGCGCTTGAAAGTCTGATTTCACAAGCGAAGGAAAATCAGGTTCAGGTTTACACAATTCTGGTGTCTTCGCAAGCATTCTTCTCATCGGCTGGAGCATCAAGACTGCAAAATCTGTCCTCTGAAACCGGCGGGTTGATTTTGCCGTTCTCTGGAGAAGAGCCACTGGTCGATTTCGGTTTACTTTTAGCACCCTTACGATCCACATATTTACTGGAATATGATTCCCAAATTGTGACATCAGGAAATCACAAAATGAGTTTATCAGTTTTTGCCTCCCTGGGTGAAAGTGTCGGGGAGAAAGAATTCTTTCTTGATGTGCAGCCACCCAATCCAATTTTCATATCCCCTCCCCGGGAAGTTCTTCGCCAGGTACCAGTGGATTCAGATCAAAATCAAGAAAAAATTACTTACCAGCCTGAATCCATCACACTTGATGTGCTGGTTGAATTTCCAGATAAACATCCCCGGGGACTCGAAGAAGTTATTTTAAGGGTGGATGGGGAGATAGTTGAAAGAAAGGTAGCACCACCGTTCGACCAATTTGAATGGGACCTCAGTTCTTACCAAACCAGTGCTACGCACCGACTGACCATTGAAGCTGTTGATATTATGGGGTTGAGTCGAATCAGTTTACAAACGCCTATTGAGGTGAAGGTAGAGATCACCCCGCCGAATATCGGAACAATCTTGGGGAATAATGCCCTGGCCTTGGGAGGTTTGGCGTTTATTATTCTGGCAAGCCTATTATTATTTGTGTTAATTTCCAGGGGAAGAATTCAACCTTCTGATCCAATAAATCGACTCTCATTGATCAACAAAATAAAAACTATCAACGGCAGATCTTTAGTCAACAGGGTGCTTCCTAAAAGAATTGTTCCAGAGGAATCCGCAGCTGCCCAGCTCAAATCAGGATTCATCCCTTTTCGATTAATTCCAATCAATGACATTTCCCAGGGATTATTCCCTGGACCCATACGAGTGACAGAACCTGAAATCATTCTTGGGAATGATCCCAAATCAAATCTTATTCATATCGAACATCATTCAATTATCAAAGAACATGCCAGAATAAGCGTGGGGCGGGGAAACAAACACCAAATAATTGATTTTGGTTCACCAGGAGGCACCTGGATCAATTATCAACAGATACCCAGCTCAAAACCCCAATTCCTAAAAGATGGTGATATTATAAACATTGGAGAGGCTGGATTCCGTTTTCAAATTATGGCAACCACCTCACCTGTTTTTAAAAACCAGGAGAATGATAAGTGATTCCAAGCGATCAACACCACCTCGAATATACAACGATAACAGACCCCGGTAGCCGAGGGAGATTAAATGAAGATTCCTATGAAGTAACTTCATTTGAACTGAGTGAATCAGATGAAACTCCTGTATTATTATCTATAGTTGCTGACGGAATCGGTGGTCATAAGGCTGGTGAAATTGCATCAAAAATAGCCGTCGCCACCATCATCGCTTCCGTTGCAGAAAGTGATGGTTCCGATCCCATCTGGGTCCTTAAGAGTGGACTTCTGGAAGCCAACCACAGCATCATCTCAGAAGCAAATGATGATGACAACAGAAAGGGTATGGGGTCAACGGTTGTTTGTGCTCTGATATATGAGTCTTCCTTATATATCGCTACCCTAGGGGATTCCAGGATTTACTTGATAAGGGACAGTGTTATTCAACAACTGAGCATAGATCACACCTGGGTTCAAGAAGCACTCGATGTCGGTGTGATAAATTCCGAAGAAGCCCGAAGCCATCCTCGTCGCCACTTAATCAGGAGCTACCTGGGGTCTTCCGACCCGATCAAGCCGGATCTTCGTCTATACCTGGATGAAAACGAGAACGAGGAACAGGCTAAAGCCAACCAGGGACTTCCCCTGGTTCCCGGAGATAAAGTCATGCTCTGCACTGATGGGCTGACAGATCTGGTTGCAGATGAAGAAATCCTGAAAATATTAGATTCAGAAGGCAACCGGGAAGATCATTTACAGAAATTAGTAGACTTGGCAAACCTTAGGGGCGGTCACGATAACATCACAATTGTCCTTCTCCAAGCACCAGATGGAGAATTGTTTGATGATCCCGATCCAGAACCAGAATCCTGAGATCAATTAAAAAAAGAGAGCCGTAATCATCATGGTTACGGCTCTTTTTTATTGTAAGTACTCCCCTTTTAGGGCAGCAGCTGGGCAGTATAAACCTGATCGTCAACTGCCAGAAACGCCCTGTCACTCATGGTAATTGCGAACGCCGTGGCCGGTTTGTCGATTACCCCATCTATTGGACGGAATTGTTCCTGATATTCCAATTGAGTGCTGAACCGGTACAATGACTGCTCTTCCGAATCCAGGAAATACACTGCCATTCCCGGTGAACCCTTGATTTTGAACGAATTGAAACTTGCACCTGAGAAGAAAGCGCCTGCTTCCAGTCCTGGCCTGGGATCAGTGAATTCAAAAGGTGTCGTGCAAATGGGATCAGAATCACTTCGCTCTGTGACACATTTGGTGATATATCCATCTCCGTGGAGAAGATACAATTCACTTCCATTGGTCGCTATTTCAATAGCATCCGCCATTTCAGGTGAATCAATTGCTCCAAAGTACTCCGATCCTTCATGATAATTCTGGCTCTGATATTCTATCCAGATAGCCCTTTTTTCCGGATCAAGGATGTAAAGATTATAAGGAGCACTGCTGGACATGCTTATTGCCTGAGCTGGTCCTCTGCCGAGAGTATATGAAGTGTCTTCAAAGATTACGGGGGTTTCCGACAAATCTGCGTAACATAATATCATGGTGTAATTTTGATCAATTCCCAGAATGGTTGCCTGATCTTCCTGGGAGGTCGGCAGAGCTACGATATCAACCAGAGGACCAACTGTGATATGACCATCAATAGGCCCGCAGGTAAAATCATCCACAATTTGATAACCATCTGGATTGGATTGAGCCCAGATCACGGTGCCCAGATCTGAATTAAGCATATACAGATCATTCCAGACTGTAACAACGATTTTTGAGATTGTCACATCTGCACCTAATCCCCTGCTGAATAAGGGCTGGTAATTCAGTCGTGTCACTCTGTCCAGGGTGTCCAGTTCCAACCGGATCGTTTGAAATAATTCTTCAACCTCATCCGTTTGTTGATATCCACGGGCTGAAGTAATCTCATCCATCGCCTTTAGAACAGTCTGGTAATAATCCGGAGTTCCTTCCTGGGTATTTGCCAGGGCCAATAATGTCTGGGCTGTTGAATAATGTTCCTGGTAGAGCTGATTCCTTCCCCGCTTGATGTAAAAAACACTGCCAAAAACCACCATAACCAGAGGAACTAGAACAGCAATTAAACTCAATGACCAGGACGGCAGATCCAGGATCTGATCATCCGGCAGCATTTTACTTATCAGACCCAGAAGAAACTGCCAGATCTTATTGAAAAATACTGCCAGGCTTGATCCTGCCTGACTGAGAGATGACCATGCCTTAGATTTTCTAATACCAGTGATGGCGGGCTCTAACCCGGATGCCAATTGGGCGGCAAGATCAGGTTTTTTCGCGGGTTTGGGCCGCTTGAAATCCACAGTTTCTGGCGCTGTGGGTTCTTTTTCCTTGGATATTTCAGTAGGCAGGTCACCAGGCTCCTCATCTTCTAGGATCTGGATGGGAGAAACAGGGATATCTGGCTCGGATTTAATTTCTGGTTTTGTTTCAGACAGCGGTTCAGGTTCAATTTCAAGCTCGGGCACTTCCAGCGATCCCACACCAAGCTCCCAATTCGGTTCAATTAATCTCGCATCGCCTTCCCCTACTTGCGGGAAAAATAAAACAGCTTCAAGATTTTCATCAACTTTATGCAGCAGCCTTTGAATGATGGCAGCAGGTTTCATGCGCGGCAAATTCTTTAATAGATTTTCTGTCCAGGTCGGGGGAGATTTCGGAGTGATAATGATGAGCTGGTTCGGCAGCAAATTGATTTGATGATATCTTACTTTGAACAATTTTCCGACACCCAAACCCGTTCCTGATAAATCAGGATCTCGTAAATCTCTAACCTGATCTGGAATCATCTGGTAAACATGCGACGGTCCACACTGGGCGTACAGAATTCGATCTTCCCTGAGAACGATCTCTGTCAAATAACCAACAGCTTTTAATCCCCGGGAAGCTGCTCGATAATTCCGATCCAGCAAATATTTATTGAGCACATCGGTTACGTTTCTCAAAGCTGAAGTTATGGAACCTTCAGTCTGGAAATAAACCTCGGCTAGCTTGGTAAGAAGCTGTTCCATCGCAGAATCTGAGAGGGGTGCATTACCTTCCAGATGAAGATGAAGGATCAATTTTTCCTGTGATCTTCTCCTGGGAGACCGCCGGGGAGGACTTGAGACCATCAATCCTGGCAGGTTTGGAGCCATTTTTCCCATATGGCGGGAAATCGGTAGGACATTCAAATTAAACCTATTTGCCATAGTCATTTTTCCATGAGTAAGCACTTGCTGCTTTTATTATACTGGTAAAATGAGAGCGAAGCCATTATGACCACCCAAAGATAGCTGATGACCATCCAACTAATCCAATCTGACTCTGATTTCTTCAATCTAAAGCGTGAATGGAATGCTCTTCTTCAAGACAGTGCAAGTCATGTGCCGTTTTTGAGACATGAATATCTTTTCGGATGGTGGAAAACCCTGGGCGGCGGTGAGTGGGACCAGGGAACCCTCTCCATTCTCATAGAACGGGATGCGAACAACACCCTGGTTGGCGCTGCCCCGCTATTTATGGTTGATCATCAGGTGATGTTCCTGGGAAGTGTAGAAATTTCCGATTACCTGGATCTTATTGCTCCAATTGAAAATTTACCGAGCTTTATTGAAAGAATATTCCAATTTCTTACTACGGGTGATTTTCCTGAGTGGCACAGCCTGATCTTTGATAACATGCTGGAAAATTCCCCCTCCATTGAACATATTGAAAAAGTTGCCGCAGAACTGGGTTTTGAGTTTTTTCAAAAAGTTATTCAACCCGCCCCTTATCTGCCACTTCCGAAGACCTGGAAAGATTATTTGAATGATCTCGAGGACCGTTACAGCCACGAGGTAACAAGAAAAATCAGAAAAGCAGAGGGTTATTTTCTTCCTATTGATTGGTATATCGTCAGTGATAGCGAAACTATTGCCAATGAAATGGAAGACTTTCTGGAACTGATGGCCAATAACCCGGATAAAAAAGAGTTTTTGACAGATGCGATGTGCCAGCATATGGTTGCTTCAGCCAAATCTGCTTTTGAAGAAGGCTGGCTCCAGCTGGCTTTCCTGACCGTCGGAGACCTTAAAGTCGCCGGGTATTTGAATTTTGATTTTGACGGTAAGATCTGGGTTTATAATTCCGGAATTAATCCCTTGTTCGAAAATCTTTCTCCTGGTTGGGTACTTTTAAGCTATCTCATCCAGTGGTCTATTCAAGAAGGTAAAACTGTTTTTGATTTCATGCGTGGCGATGAAGCTTATAAATATCAATTCGGCGGCATCAATAAGAATATCCTGCAGCTGAAGATCTTGAAATAATCCTTTTCACCAACATAAATCACCCCTCCCCCAGATCTATCTCGGGTTATCAATTATTCTGGTTGATGCCTGCAGACTATTGGTTACAGAATCATGGGAAACCCAGAACGGATAGGTTTTTTAGTAGAGGGTTTTTTTGTCCACACACCTGGAATCCTGGTTCCACAATCAGGGCATGTGCCTTTTCCGGTTATGCGATACTGCTGAATAAGATAACCTCTTCGTTTGATCAGAGGAGCCTGGCAGTGATGACAATTTGTATTCTCATATTTTCCAAGGCTTCCTGGAAGATTTCCCCCATAGACATACTGAAGGCCATGTTGATAACCAATTTCAACACCTTTGAGAATCTGGGCCGCGGATGTCCTTGCTCTTTCCTTCATCTTGTACTCAGGACGGAAGGCTGTGATATGCCATGGTATCTCAGGAGATACTGACTGGATAAACTTAGCCATATCCTCGAGTTCGCCTGGAGAATCATTAAATCCGGGCACAAGCAAGGTAACTATTTCTACCCACATACCTAATTTGTGGGCATATTGGATGCTGTCCAAAACCGGCTGAAGTCTGGCTCCCAGCTCCCGGTAATGACTCTCCTGCATAGTTTTTAAATCAACTTTGAATCCATCGAGGACAGGATTCAGGTAATCCAGGACCTGGTGAGTTCCAAAACCATTGGATACATAAACAGTTTTTATATCCGATTGTTTTGCTTGATTAAAAATATCCCGAGCCCATTCAGATGTGATTAATGGTTCATTATATGATGAGGCTACCAGCGCTGCGCCATATTCAAGTCCATAGGAGATAATCTCTTCCGGGGACAATTCGCGCAAGTGATCTGCCAATCGGTCAGTTCCTGTTTCCCTTAATGCCTGGGAGGTCAGCCAATTCTGGCAGTAACCACACTTTAAGTTGCATCCCAGCATACCAAATGTCAGGGCTTCTGAACCGGCCAGAAAATGATAAAAAGGTTTTTTTTCGACAGGATCGACCTGGAGTGATGAAACATAACCCCAGGGAACCTGAAGGGTTCCTTCTTGATTAAATCGAATTTTGCAGACACCCCGCTGGCCCGGTTTTATCAGGCATTGATGTCCGCAAGCCTGGCATTGGACAGACCCATCAGCCCGTTCTTCAACCAGAACACCAGGTTTTGAAAGTCGATCAAGTTCATCCTGCAGACTCATTCCAAATCCTTACCAAAACATGGATAAAAAATAGTTCCATCAATATCCGCCTTCTCATTATAATCCTAATATGATTTCAATCATATTACAGGCTGGCGGCAAATCTTCCCGAATGGGAAAAGACAAGGCAACAATTCCATTCTTAGGTATTCCTCTCATCCATAGATTAAGGGATCGATTTGATGGATTTGGAACTGAACTTCTGGTGATTACTAATGATATCCGCGGTTATAAAAAACTGGGAGTTCCCCTATTTGAGGATGTAATACCGGAGCGAGGTGCCCTCGGTGGTCTATATACTGCGCTGTCTATTGCCAGCCAGCCCCTGATAGGATTGATCGCTGCAGACATGGCATTTGCAAATTCAAACTTGATCAAGTACCAGTTGCAAATCATCCAGGAATCCGGTTTCGATGCAGTTATTCCCGGAACAGGACAGGGGATTGAACCATTCCATGCTGTTTACCGGGTTGAAACCTGTTTGCCGCTGGTAAAAGAAGCCATAGAGAATGATTTATGGAAGATGATATCCTGGCATGATGGTGCCAGAATAAAGATTCTCGATCCTGAAGTGACCAGAGAGATTACAGGATCAGATCACACCTTTCTAAACTTGAATACCCAAGAAGAATTCCAGGCAGCAGAAGAAATTGCCAAAAATATCAGCGATTATTAAATTATCCGGTATATTATCGTTCGTTTCTATTTTGTTGGCCATAAGGCTGAAGAGGAAAAAATGCCATACCTAGATATCAGTATTCAATACGGATCCAAAACGATCGACCAATTCCTGCCTGTTGGACGGGGTACAGTAAAAGTGCTAGAGTCAGCGAATATCCAATCTGAGATAACAGAACTCAGGATTGATTTGCTTTCCGCGATTGAGAACCCGCTCAATTCCCCTCCCCTAAAAGATATGGTTGAGCAATATTATCCTGGATCTGGAAAAAAGATCTTGGTATTGGCTGATGACAATACCCGTCCAAATCAGCACACAAAATTACTGCATCCAATCATCCTTGAATATCTCATTGACAACTGCAATGTTAACAAGGATGATCTAGGCATATTAATTGCCAGCGGCACCCACCGCCCGCCAACTGAAGACGAGATCAAAAAGAGGATCCTGGGAGAGGATCTTTTCGCTGAATACAAGGACCAGATCTTAATCCATAATGATCAGGATAACCTTCAAGATCTGGGAATGTCGTCCAATAACACACCAATCACCATAAACAAAGATGCCTATAATGCCTGTTTGTTGATTACAGTGACTGACTCTGAATATCATTATTTTGCCGGGGTCGCCGGCACGGTAAAGCAGCTCTTTCCCGGAGTAGCCGGAAGGATAACCATCAACACAAATCACATCCAAATGTTTGATAAAACGCTTGGCTTTAATCCCTCCTGCCGCCTGGGTAACACCAAGGGTAACCCGGTTATTTCTGACATGAAAGAAATGACAGAAAAAATCCAGAAATATACACCTGTGTTCTGTATCGACGCGATCATGGACAAGGGAGAGATCACCAGCCTGAACGCTGGAAACATTATTTCGCTGCACGATCTGGCAAATGAGCTGCTTAATAAACGGAGAGTGATCAGAGTAGATAAACCCGCCGACCTGGTGATTGTTTCAGTCGGAAAACTAGGCATTAACCTTTACCAGGCTGGTAAAGGCATTCATGCAGCCTGGAATGCTGCTAAAAAACCCGGGGGAACGATCTTGCTTTTAGCCCCCTGTGAGGAAGGCCCGGGATCAGAGGGTTACAGGGAGACCATGGAAGCGGTCCAGGAAATGGACCTTGATCAAGCTCTCAACTGGGTGATTGACAATAAATGCAGCCTGGAAACATTCCGAATCGGAAATCAAAAACCTGTAGACACCATCAGGATCCTGAAAACCCTGGGAGAAAACCAGATAAAAATCCTCAGCGAGATGGATCCTGAAGAATTACAGAAAACGTACAGGATGGAATCTGTGGTAGATCAAGGATCTCCCCAAGAAAGCCTAAGATACTTCGTAGATCAATTTTTGAATGATAAACCTGATGGGCTCATTTACGTGTTGAAAGATTCTGGACTTTATATTGTCCCAGAGTAAAATGAAGATCAATATCCCAAATAATATCGTTTGTTATGAACTTAATTATCGATAT
>CAYUXO010000024.1:30232-34048 GCA_964448865.1 uncultured Anaerolineales bacterium | reverse complement strand
CCTCTGCGGAATTTATTCCCTGAGTTAAATATGGACTGAAGTCCTCAGCAGGGCTTCGCCTTCGCTATTAACTCGCTCAAGGGAGAGCGCCAGCTCTCCCGGGTTTGATATTCGCAGGAGCTGGCGCTCCTGCTAGAGCATAAGGAAGGGAGGATCAAGTCCGTCGACCGTGTTCCGTTCGACGCCTGGCCGTCAAGCTGTTTGTGCTGGATGTCCCCTCTGAGGAATTCATTCCCTGGGCTGGAATTATATATCCTCCTTTCTTGTCAATGATCTTTTGGTATAATGACCCCAATTGAATAAATATTTTTGCAGGGGAGAGTCCCATGTGTGGGCACCGAAGGGGCAAACCTGCTGCTGACCGGGAAAACTGCAGCAGACTAAACTCTCAGGTAAATGGACCTTGCAAATCTGAACCTCTGGAGAGTCTCCGGACACCGAAGGAGCATAATCTCTCAGGTCCCAGGACAGAGGCACACGCCAATCCCTTTTGCGTGTGTTCTTTTAAATATGACTTCAGATCTTCCAAATTGATAAAGGAGAAAATCAATGAAAACACCAGCTGAATTAAAATACACCGATAATGATGAATGGGTTCGTGTCGAAGGTGATATAGCAACCATGGGTGTGACTGATTATGCCCAGGATCAGCTTTCAGACGTTGTTTTTGTCGAAATAGTTGCCTTGGAAGGCGACCAATTGGATAAGGGTGCAACTTGCGCAGTGGTTGAATCTGTCAAAGCCGCAGCGGACATCTTTATGCCTATCAGTGGAGAGATCACTGCAATCAATGAAGCGCTGATTGAAGGTCCCGAGCTGATAAACCAAGATCCATTTGGAGAAGCATGGATCATAAAAATAAAAATGTCAAACCCGGATGAGCTTGAGGGTTTGATGGATGCTGATACCTATATGAATCTAGAACGGGATCATTAAATCAGCACCAGGTCAATCAACCCTCCAGGTCTGAGGGATCAATTATTCGTGTAAAGAGGACTTGATTATGTATACATCGCTTACCCATGCCGACAGAAAAGCGATGCTCAAGGTCATTGGCATTGAAAAAATCGAAGATCTTTTCCAAAGCCTACCTGACGAAGGGAAATTCCCTGAGCTGAACCTTCCTGAAGGCATAACTGAAATGGAAGTTCTTGATGAACTTTCTTATATTTCATCAGTTAATGAAACACCCCAGGAGCTGATTTCTTTCCTGGGAGCAGGAGCCTATAACCATTTCATACCTGCAGCAGTGGACACAATCCTGCGCCGAAGTGAATTCCTTACCGCATATACTCCATATCAACCAGAAATTGCCCAGGGAACACTCCAGGCGATATTTGAATACCAGAGCTTGATCGCTGCCCTGACAGGGATGGATGTTGCCAATGCCTCCCATTACGATGGGGCAACATCAGTAGCTGAAGCGGTTAATATGGCCTATCACAACTTTCGGGGACGCAGAACAAAGATTGTCCTATCCCCTTCAGTAAACCCCCAATATCGAGAGACCATTCACACCTATATGCAGGGAATTGGGTTGGATATCGTCGGAGAAGATCTCAATCCTGAAACAAATCCGGATGAACTTATATCTCTGATCGATGATAATACTGCTCTGGTCTTGGTTCAGTATCCGGATTTTTTTGGTAGGATTTTTGATCTGACCAAGTTATCTGAAGCCGCTCATGCAAACAAATCCCTGATCTCAGTTCACGTGAATCCCATCGCACTGGGCATGTTGAAACCTCCCAGCGCCTATGATGCCGATATTGTTACTGGAGAAGGTCAACCCCTTGGGATTCCAATGTCATTCGGCGGACCATATCTGGGGTTGTTTGCAACCAAAAGAGAATATGTCAGAAAAATGGCTGGCCGCCTGGCCGGTGAAACTGTCGATATCCGCGGACAACGTGGGTATGTTCTGACCCTGAATACACGTGAACAGCACATCCGAAGAGAGAATGCAACATCAAATATCTGTACAAATCAGGGATTGATTGCTCTGGCTTCAACAGTTTATCTGAGTTTACTTGGAAAAAGTGGATTACAAGACCTGGCAAAACTCAACTACCACAAGGCCCATTATGCGGCTGAGAAGATCAGCACTGTACCAGGGTTTATGGTTAACCCTGTGCAGCCATTCTTCAATGAATTTGTGGTTCATTGCCCCCGGCCGGCAGCTGAAATCAACCAGCAACTGCTCAGTCATGATATTCTGGGTGGTTATGAATTGAGTCATGATTATCCTGAATTAACCCACGAACTTCTAGTCGCTGTTACAGAGATGACATCGCGATCAGAGATCGATTATCTGGTCGCTGTTCTTGAGGAGGAAAATCATGACTGAGCCAACTATTTTCGAACTTTCTCGACCTGACCGGAAAGGAATTCGCTTCCCTGAACCCGATGTTCCTGAAGCTGAACTTCCGAAGGAATTTCTCCGGGAAGAATTACCTTTACCAGAAGTTGCAGAAAATCAGGTTGTAAGACACTTTACCAATATCTCACAGCTGAATCATGCAGTTGATACTGGTTTTTACCCGCTGGGATCCTGCACCATGAAGTACAATCCGAAAATTAATGAGGAAACTGCCAGATTGCCAGGTTTCAGCCAAATCCACCCCCTCCAGCCAGTTGAAACTGTTCAAGGTGCCCTGGGTTTGATGCATGAAACCCAGCAGTGGTTGGCTGAAATCAGCGGATTTGATGCAGTTACCCTTCAACCGGCAGCCGGAGCTCATGGTGAATTAACCGGTGTGTTAATTATCCGGGCTTATCATTACTCCCGGGGTGACACTAATAGAATAAAAATGCTGGTGCCAGATTCTGCCCACGGCACAAATCCGGCATCATCAGCAATGAGCGGAATGAAAATGGTGGAATTGCCATCTGATGATCGCGGCAATATCGACCTTGACGCCCTTACAGCTGAATGTGATGATACTCTGGCCGGAATAATGATCACCAACCCGAATACACTGGGTTTATTTGACGAAAATATCATTAAAGCCTGTCTACTGGTCCACGAACATGGTGGATTGGTCTACGGTGATGGCGCAAATATGAACGCCATGCTGGGAATCTACAAACCAGCCCAGATGGGAATTGATGTCATGCATTTTAACTTGCACAAGACCTTCTCAACACCCCATGGAGGCGGAGGTCCCGGTTCGGGACCAGTCGGTGTAATCAAGAAACTGGAAGAGTTTTTACCAGATCCTCTTGTGGTCATGATCAGTGAAGGAGATGAGGAAAATCCAGCCTTTTACGATTTTGTCACACCCAAACAAACTATTGGCAGGGTTAAATCATTCCACGGACACTTTGGTGTTGTAGTACGGGCATTCACCTATATGCTCAGCCTTGGGAAAAATGGCCTGCTTGACGTATCTCAAAGCGCCGTGTTAAATGCCAATTATATTCAGGCTCTGGTAAAAAGTACCTATCATATACCGTATGAAAGGCTCTGCATGCATGAATTTGTCACTGAAGCCGCCTGGGAAGAAGCTCCGGGGATCCGTGCCCTGGACATTTCCAAACGATTGATAGACTTTGGATTCCACCCACCTACCAATTATTTCCCACTGATCGTGCGGGAAGCGTTGATGATTGAACCAACTGAGACAGAGACCAAAGAAACTCTGGATGCCTTTGTTGAAGCTTTACTTCAAATTGCAGATGAAGCGAAAAACAATCCTGACATATTGCACAATGCCCCCAATAATGCACCTTTTGGACGGTTTGATGAAGTAAAGGCAGCCAAAGATTTGATCTTAAGGACACAGCTTCCTGAGGATTATGGAAAATAACCAATAG
>CAYUXO010000024.1:28252-30132 GCA_964448865.1 uncultured Anaerolineales bacterium | reverse complement strand
CAAACCCAAATAATCCTGAGATGATAAAATAATATAGATCAACAATCACACCAGGGAATGGAATATCATGAGCAGTCGAAATGATTTTGATTTTGTATCTCCCCGGGATAATGTCGAATTACACCTTTCCAACGGGGAGGTTATATCCGGACCCCGCGGCAGTACGCTGGAAGATTTTCTTGGCCTTCTTCAGGAAAGGGGTCTTCCGCCTATTGTGGGTGCAGTCGTCAACGGAAGGTTATCGGAGTTATCCAATCAAATCACCATGGATGTCCAGGTGCACCCGATCACCATGGAAGATGCTGATGGCATGCGGTTTTACCGCCGATCTTTAACCTTTTTATTGGAAAGCGCCTTTCATGATCTTCATCCTGACGCGATTCTCACTGTTGATCATTCAGTAACTTCCGGGGGATATTATTGCCAGGTATACCGGAGATCTCCTTTAACAGCTCAAGAACTTTCCGTGCTTGAGAAGCGCATGCGTGATCTTGTCAAAGACAATATCATATTTGAACGTCTAAAAGTTTCCCTTCAGGAGGGAATCGAGATATTCAACAAGAAAGGATATAAGGATAAAGTCAGACTGCTCACATACAGGCAAAAAGATTACCTCACTCTTTATAAATTAGGAGATCAGCTGGATTATCACCATGGATATATGGTTCCATCAACAGGGTATTTAAAATGGTTTGACCTGGTGATGATGGATGATGGGTTTATCCTCCGATTTCCCAGAAGAAAGAATCCCATTGTGCTGCAGCCAATACCAAAATATTACACGCTGCTAAATGTGTTTCAGAGATATGGTGGATGGCTTCATCGCCTTGGCATTGATAGTGTCGGCGCGTTAAATGATTCCATCGCTCAGGGACAAATCCGAAAAATAATCCTTGTATCGGAAGCATTGCATGAGCAGCATATCGCAGAAATTGCTGCCCAAATCGAAGAAAGATCCGACAGCATAAATGTCATCTTAATTGCTGGCCCATCGTCTTCAGGGAAGACCACTTTTTCTAAAAGACTCACAATCCAGCTTTTAGCCAGGGGCATATCTCCTTTCCCCCTGGAAATGGATAAGTATTTTGTTGATCGGGAAAACACTCCCCGGGATGAGTATGGTGAATGGAATTTTGAATCAATTGAAGCGGTTAATCGGGAAAATCTATCCCATGATATCCAGCAGTTGATAGAAGGTGAAGAAGTCCAATTGCCTGCCTATGATTTTCAAACCGGAACAAGCAGTGAAGGTGAAAAAGTTCAGCTCAGACCCGGGCAAATTATCATTTTGGAAGGCATTCACGGCCTTAATCCTGATCTATTGCCAGGTTTTCCACAGGACTGCGCCTACCGGATCTACGTTTCCGCGCTCACCCAGCTCAACCTTGACCGTCATAATCGGGTCTCTACTACTGATACCCGCCTGATCAGGAGGATTGTCCGGGATGCCCGGGAAAGAGGTTATTCAGCAATGGATACAATTAACCGCTGGGAATCAGTAAGGCGCGGTGAAAAACAATTTATCTTCCCATTTCAGGACAACGCTGACGCCATGTTCAACTCGGCCCTGGTATACGAAATGGCTGCGCTAAAGTCATTTGCAGAACCCATTCTTCGCCAGGTACCTCAAAGCTCCCATGCACGAATAGAAGCCAAACGCCTGTTGGCATTCCTGGAATGGTTTTTACCTATTGAGATCGATATGATCCCGGACAATTCGATCTTGAGGGAATTCCTGGGTGAGTCCAATTTGAAAGATTTCAATTTGTGGGAACATTAGATTAGTAAGTAGGAGATAAACAACAGTGAGATGTAGGGGCGACCCACCTGTCTTGAGTAGCTGATGTGAAACTTCAGCGTATCGAAAGAGCGGGTCGCCC
>CAYUXO010000024.1:0-28152 GCA_964448865.1 uncultured Anaerolineales bacterium | reverse complement strand
ACCTGTCTTGAGTAGCTGATGTGAAACTTCAGCGTATCGAAAGAGCGGGTCGCCCGATATTTTTAATATGATTTAGGTAATTCCTTGTCTTTTTCATCCGCCCATCTAAGAGGATTATCAATTATATATTCCCGAATTGCCTGGAGTTCTTTATCATTCCGGATTATTCTATCGTAATAATTCCGTTGCCACACAGATGTACCCGGTTTCTCCCTTAGTTGGTTTACTTGCTTCGTCACTCTAGATTTGTATTGTCCGACTGTCACTCCCAATATATTGGGTTTTTGCCTCCCTGAAGTCCTCCGGGCGACCGGATCGGTCGCCCCTACGTCATATATCCAAATGATTCCATGGATATGGTTGGGCATGATCACAAGTTCATCAGAATAAATCTCAACCTCTGGAAAAGAAACTGGTAGTTGAACCCAAACTCTCTTAGCAATTCTCCCAAAGGGATTCAGAGCCATCTTGTTATTCCTTACATGACCAAATAAATTAATCATATTGATGGCACAAATCGTAACAAAATATGCTCCTTCTTGACTGTAATCATAACCTTTCAAGCGGATGGATTTCCTAGATATAGATTTGTTTACATTTTTATACTCTTCCATTGTATTTCCCCCAATTTCATTATACACACAACAGAATGATTTATTCTATCGCTGCACTAAAATCTTATGCAGAACCCATTCTTCGCCAGGTACCTCAAAGCTCCCATGCACGAATAGAAGCCAAACGCCTGTTGGCATTCCTGGAATGGTTTTTACCTATTGAGATCGATATGATCCCGGACAATTCGATCTTGAGGGAATTCCTGGGTGAGTCCAATTTGAAAGATTTCAATTTGTGGGAACATTAGATTAGTAAGTAGGAGATAAACAACAGTGAGATGTAGGGGCGACCCACCTGTCTTGAGTAGCTGATGTGAAACTTCAGCGTATCGAAAGAGCGGGTCGCCCTTTTTTTATCCTGTCATTGCGAGGAGGGCAAAGCCCAACGCGGCAATCTCCTGTTTGTTCGGACATTAAAGCAGGAGCGCCTGTCTTGAGCTCAGTCGAAAGGCCAGCTCCTACGATTTATTATGCCCGGGAGAGTTAAAACTCTCCCTAGAGCAAGGAAATCGTCCCTCAACTTTTCAGGAGATTGCTTCGTACGCTGCGCTTCCTCGCAAAGACAGAAGTGTCAGGGATTCACAATCACAAACATGAACCCACCATAACTTGATAAAGCAAAACTGGCATTCTACGTATGAATGCCAGTTTTGTTTTACTAACTCGGAATGATCTACAATCGGGGGAATCGCCTGAGAATGGTAGCGGTATCAGGAAGAGCTACCCTTTCTCCATAACTCAAGTCCGTTAACTCGGTTCCTTTGCGTTTCTCAACATCTTGATAGATATTCAGCAGGGTTCCCTTTTTAGCATTGCGCTTATCAAGATATGCTTGACCAAGGAAATAACCTTCACTGTCGTTAGCGCAGCTGGTTACTTTGCCTATTACCCTGCCCCCCTCATCCATCACCGGATCGCCGTAATGAGCTTTGCGGACCCGTTTTTCGCTGAACCGGAAACGGACTACAACCTTCTCCCTCTCTTGTTCCTGAGCTAGAAAAGCATCCCTGCCTATAAACCAGGGTTTATTGATTTTCACATAAGAACTAAAACCTGCTCCGCCAACACTGATATTCAGTTCGCCAGCCATTTCGTTACCATACAAAGGAAGGCCCGCCTCTGTCCGAAGAGAATCCCTGGCACCCAAGCCAATGGGTTTGATACCAAATGGTTTTCCAATTTCAAGCAGTTTTCTAAACAATTTCTCTGCCAGATCCGGATGGACGAAGATTTCAAAAGCCAGGCGCTCCCCAGTATACCCGGTCCGGGAAACAACCAGGTCATATTCTCCGCTTTTTACTTCGCACAATTCTGCCCAGCGTAAATGATTGATCTTTCTTTCATCATCCTGGGTAAAACCAAGAGCAAGTAAAATATCACGGGATCGGGGACCCTGAAGCGCCAAGTCAACTAGCTGATCTTTTCCTTCTTTGGGATCCTTCAAATTCCTGAGAATTGTTCCACGGCCATAAACCTTGCTCCAGGGACGCACATTATCAATTTTTACTACACCTGCCTTGACATCATTGAGCCACTTCCAGACCTTTCTTTCATTGGATGCATTTACAACAATCATATACTCAAGACCAAAGCGGTGGTAAATAATTGTGTCATCTAATACATTTCCATCGGGATCCAAAAAATGGGTGTAAGCTGCTTCCCCAGCGGCAAGGGAAGAAATATCATTTCCAACGACACTATCCAGGAATGCCATTGCATCTGGTCCCTCAGCCTGGAAAACTCCCATATGGGTGACATCAAATATCCCAGCATTTTCTCTGACAGCATTATGTTCTTCCAGAACCGAATCATATCGAACTGGCATTTCCCATCCCGCAAACGGAACCATCCTGGCTCCCAGTTCCTGGTGAAGGTCATATAAGGTTGTTCGTTTAATGGACTCTTCTTCTGGTTCTTCCCATTTGAAATCAGGCAGCGCTTCCCCCTGCCCTTCCTTCATTCCCAGGTAAAAAGGTTTATCCTTACCATAAGGATCACCTTCAATCATCGAATCATATTCTCGATCAGATTCCCGGACAATAACCGGACCAGGGATTTTTCTCATGATATCATCATCAACTTTGATATATCCATCTGATACAGCTCTAAGCCAGGTTAATACAAGTCCGGCTTTCTCAGCCGGCACTGTCAGGTGGAAACTCTGCAGTTCATCACAGGTGACCATGGCAGGAACATCTTCTTCAGAGGTATAGAGGATTGTCGGTTGATTATTACCGCATTCCATGGATTCAATGTCACTGCTCACTATATAATCCAGGAATTCTCTTGATTTATCCCCGCTGATTATGTACGAGGATGTGGACTGCGATTCATCAGCTTCGTCGTCCAAATAGTAAAAATGCGGGTATCCATGTTTGGTGACTTTATAATCATTACCTGCGCTTTCTGCCAGATCACGAATTTTCAATTTAGTTTCTTCGAGAATTTTAAAATCGACCTTTGCCCTTAATTTGCGTCCCTGGTAATAGGGCTCACACGAAAACAGGATGTCAGCGATCATATCTGCAACTTGCCGGGTCTCCCCTTCCTTTAATCCCCGCTGAGTGATCCAGGGAGTGCCCAATCTTACTCCTGATGGATTAAGCGCAGAAGTATCTCCGGGGATGGTATTCCGATTAGTTACAATACCAGCCACGTCAAGAATTCTGGCAGCCAGGTCCCCGCTCAGCCAGGCACCGTCCTTGCCTTTGACTGATTTTGTATCAATATTCGTTAGATGGGTATTGGTTCCTCCAAAGGGAATCCTGAAACCGCGCTCCTCCAATCGGTCATTCAACACCTTACAGTTAATAACGATCTGCTTCATCATTTCTTTGAATTGATCGGTTTGAGCCAATTTAAAAGCGATTGCCATCGCACCAAAAACATTCACATGGGGGCCGCCTTGCTCACCCGGAAAAACTGCCCGGTTAATTTTATTCATAACATCCAGGTCTGTGCTCATTAGTATTGCACCCCGGGGTCCCATTAATGTTTTGTGTGTTGTTGTGGAAATGATATGAGCCTGACCAATTGGTGAGGGATATTCTCCAGCAATAATTAATCCCGAAACATGAGATATATCTGCCAGAAGGTATGCTCCAACCTTGTCAGCGATATTTCTAAATCTCTCCCAATCCATCTGCCAGGAATAGGATGAAACTCCGGCGATGATCATCTTCGGTTGGTGCTGAAGGGCAAGCTTTTCTACTTCGTCATAGTCAATCTTTTCTGTTTCTGGGTTCACAGAGTAGGAAACAATATTGTAAAACTCACCTGAACGGTTCACTCGCGAACCATGGGACAAATGACCTCCGTGCAGCAGGTTCATGCCCATTACAGTATCACCAAGATTAACCAATCCATGGTAAACCGCATTATTGGCTGGTCCACCTGAGAGGGGCTGGACGTTCACATATATATCAAGGGCTGTTTTATCCTTAGTCGCAAATGCCTCGGCCGCCCGCTGGCCTGCTATACCTTCCAGGATATCCGCATATTCAACACCTTTATAATAGCGGTCATCTGAAAAACGGCGGTACTCAGTTAACATTTTGTCATAATCAAATAATTCATCTTCAGATAATCCACCAGTCAAGTTGAAGGAATACCCCTCAGCATAAATATTATGGAAACCGGATCCAAGTGCTCGCCGAATAGCTTTGGGGGTCAAGCTTTCACTGGGAATGAGAATAAGCCTGCGATACTGCCTCTCCTCTTCGATGCGGATCAATTCATATAATTTTGGATCAACATCCTTGATGTTTCCACGCACTAAAAAATCATCCATTATCTGCTCCCAACAAAAAAGTTATTTATTCCAATCCACCATAACAAGAACATGGGTTACATTGTATTTCGTCAAAAAACTATTATACAACATGCATCAATAGCATTTCCCTCTATAACAAACATTTAACGCAGTTTTTATAAACATCCCTCTCAGGCAGCTTTGTTGTTTTCGTTCAATCCTTGTTTTTCCCTTGTTGCCTCATAAACAAATAACCTATTGCAGATACCAGAATTGTCAGACCGGAAAGAATCCAGGTTGATGAGGGTACTCTGATCCAGGGTCGAATCGAGAGAAATTGGGAAGCATCCCTGGCTAATAATCGTTATAAAAATGTTGTCCCACTTCGGGGGTTGCCTATGATAAATACCGGCTCTTTGATTTTAATCCCATGATATCCAGGAAAAAACAGCTCATCCAGATATAAACCAACCCAGATAATTAGCTGGGCTGGAAGATATATGGCCATTAAAGTTAGCAAAACACCAAGTCGTTTTGCAGTAAGCCTGAAATGCGTGCCTCTATTATGGAAGAAGGAGATATACAAAAACCGTCTGAATGCCTTTCCATTACGATAAGACATTGTTTAGTCTCTCTCGTTTAGATTTTTCCCAAACCTCTTAGAACTCGCTCTGGCGTTAATGGAAAATCGTCAAACCAGATCCCAGTGGCATCATGAACAGCAGCGGTAACTGCAGGAGCCAGAGAAATGTATGGCATCTCAGCAACACCCAGGGCTCCAAAAGGACCGTTTGGATCAGGATTTTCCAATATTATGGACTCCATCACGGGCGGTACGTCCTGAACAGTAGGGATCAGATATGTTGAGAATTTATCCGTCTTCACGTAGCCATCTTCTTCAAGATAGTTCTCTGTCAGAACATAACCAAGGGCTTGAATAACCCCTCCTTCGATCTGGCCAACCAACTGGGCGGGATTAATAGCCTTCCCCACATCATGAGCTGAGAATACCTTTTCCACAATGATCTGACCGGTTTCTGTATCTACAATCAACTCAACTGCCTGGGCAACATAACCATAGGCAAAATTGGGCTTTGAGGAGCCAGTATCCGGATCAAATTTAGTTGTTTTTGGGGCTAAATACTGGTAAGTGGCAACCGCAGGTCTTTCTTCATCATGCCATTTTTCCAGTGCACCTTCGGCTGCTCCGACAACACTGTTTCCAGCCATAAAGGTCATCCGGGAGGCAGAGACACTGCCAGAGTCTCTGGTCTCTCCCGTATCAGCGCTGATGATGCGAACTTTATCTACCGGTACATTCAATGCTTCAGCAGTCATTTGCACAATGGCTGTATGGGTTCCCTGGCCTACTTCCGCGGCAGCATGCCGGACAATGACTTCTTCTATATTTTTTGACCCATGGATCTCAACAGTTGCCCAGGCGTTTTCCTGATAACCACTGGAAAAGCCAACATTCTTGAGCCCACATGCAAATCCTATGCCTCGCTTATACACTCCCCTGCTTTTACCAGGTGATTTCCTAACCCATTTGTTTTTTTCCTGTTTCCAGAAGGATTTCTCCGCACAGCTTTGAAGAACCTGGGAAACATTTACAATTCCCGGAAGTGGCGATTGGACTGATGATAATGCTCCTTTTGTCAAGGCGTTTTTCAGCCGCAGGGCAATTGGATCCATATTCAGTTTTTCTGCCAGTTTATTCATCTGGCTTTCAGCGGCAAATGCTCCCTGAGGTCCGCCAAAACCCCGAAAAGCTCCCCCGGGAACTTTATTGGTGGCGACAGCCCGGGAATCAACCTTTACGTTCGGTATATCATAAGGACCTGTACAATTGATGGTTGCATTACCCAGGACCTTATTCGAGGTGTACATATATGCGCCGCCATCCGCAGTGATATCTACCTCTGCTGCCAGAAGTTTCCCATCCCGGGAGGCAGCCCAGCGGGTTTTTATATGGTAGGCGTGGCGTTTATGATGACCAATAATCGATTCTTCCCGACTCCAGACTATTCTTACAGGACGATTTATGCCCTTTTCGCGCAAACGCAGAACCGCTAATCCTAATACTATCTGGACAGATATATCCTCTCGTCCCCCAAACGCGCCGCCAATAGCAGGATGGATCACCCGAACCTGATCTATCTCCAATCCAAGCGAATGAGCAATTTGTTCCTGCTCCTCATGGGCCCACTGCCCCCCGACTGCAACAGCAATTCTTCCCTGTTCATCGTAATATGCTATCCCGGCTTCTGGCTCCAAGTAGGCATGTTCCTGTACCGGTGTGTGATATTCTCCTTCAATGATCACATCGGCGTCGAGGAAGGCTTTTTCAGGATCACCTTTTCTAATCCGATAGCTCTGATAAATATTGCTTTTTTTATCAGGATGCAGCAAAAGAGCCCCGTCTTTCGCAGCTTCAAACGGATCCAGAATAACAGGGAGATCTTTATATTCCACGTCAATCAGCTTACAGGCTGCAGAGGCAATCTCCCCTGTTTCTGCAACTACCGCGGCTACCTGATCACCAACAAATCGTACTCTATCGGCGTATTCGATCCCGGAGCCAGGTCCACATAATACTGGCTGATCTGCAACTTGCAGGCCATACTCATTTTTTGGAACATCTACAGCTGTCAGGACCAGAACAACACCTTCCAGGGCAGCGGCTTTTCTGGTATCAATGGATTTCACAATTGCATGAGGTCTGCCCGCAAATAACAATTTCATGGATAACATTTCTGGAAGAACCAGGTCTCCAGAATAGTCGGCTTTTCCTGTTACCTTGTCAAGGGCATCGATCCGTATATGTGAAATTCCAATTGAGCTCATATTTAAACCTTTTAACTACCAAAACATGTGTTTCTATGACAAACGATCCTTCTCTAACTTGAGGATCCTTTTTATTACCGCTATTGAACATGCATAGGTTGGGTCCATGCCATAATAAGACAGGGTTCCGGCACCCAGATTTTTCCCTTTGCTGAGCGGTCGGTCAGAAGCATAGTGGAGAATACCCAGATCAAATGGCAGCCGATCCAGATTTACAATCTCATCTACTGGGTGACGTTTGGGCCTGAACATTTCAAAAACAGCCGATAGATAAGGGCCTGCTTCCATCTCAATACCGGTGTAACCCTCCCTGTAGAACACATCCATATATGTCGGATTTTGAAGGAAAGTACCCTGAACAGTAACCGCCTTTTGATTGTCAAGCACTGTCCCATATACAAGATGAGGGCTTACATCCCGGGCTTGAAAAGAACGTGGACATAAGTAGGTATTGCGGGAGTGTTCATCATGAATTACGTAGGGAATCATCACATCACCTACCACACCATTTAGAGTGGCCGCTTTTCCAAGACAATAAACTCCCAAGACTCTACCCGCATTCTCGGCTACTTCCATCAATATGTTATAGGCTGCCAATCCCAAAGGGTAATCAATATTCAGGATCAAGGCATCACTGCTCTTTAGAAATCCCAAATCCTCCTGATCATCTGTAATCCGGGGATCCATCCAATCGGGATTCAAACTTGATAAACGAAGAACCTGTGCATCAACATCAAAGGAATGTTCACTGTCGATCCTGTGAATTCCAATTGAGGCCTCGTGTTCATTTCTCCTTGATAAAATATCCCCTGTTTTAGGTTCTTGCAAATATTTCTTCAATGCGTAATACCAGAAATTTTCCTGACTCGATGGGACCTTATGAGTCTGTATTTGCCGCCACTCATCAATTAATTCTTCCTGATCTGCATCAATTAAGTATTGATTGATTTCTTTCTGGCTTAACAGGGCAAAACCGGAAAGCAGATTGGCAATGCTGTGGGTATTGCTGGATATAAAATAAATCGGCTGAGACGTTAGATCTGGTACGCGGTCAGCAATAGCCTTCCACCAGGCATTTGTCGCTCGGTTGTATTCAATCAAGGATCCATTTAGCAATCTGACCTGAAATTTAATTTCATTCTTTTTGATATCTAGGACCATGTCCACAAAATGGTTTCCACAAATTGAGCGCCAGCGAGTCAAATCTCCCTCTGACATCATTAAAGCTTCAGCCAGGTTGTACCAGGTATCTTGTTGTTTATGAGCCTGGGATAGATCAATATCATCAGGCAGATGCTGCAGCAACCGGTGTAATTTATTCCATTCAATTTGATAAGCTGTTAGCATTGGAATAACATCATCAATATCGGAACGACTGGCGATGATACAGGCCAGAGTTTGCATTTCCTGATTATAGAAACAGCGCCTGCGACGAGCTTTTCCTTTGACTTGTTCCCAGGACCAGACATTTCCCATTCCTGCTTCCTGAAATACTGCTCCATTCTGTCCCAGAATGATCTCTTTGGTTTCTCTTATACAATCCGGAAGCCTCAAGAGAGAGTAGATAAAAGCAGTCATATCCGGCGCTCTGTCCCGGGCGTGCTGATGAAGCAGAGAGGACATACCGGCATGAACCTCTTCCAAGGATCGAATTTGCACTGCGTCAGATGATCTCAGCAAAGAATAATACGTCCGCTGGTATAAATCAACTTCCTCGGATGCTGTATAAGGTACAGTTCGTTCCATAATTTTATTCCTTAATTGCTCTCAAATGAATGTTCCGTAATATTTTTTATCATCGAGTATCCTTCCAAAGAGGATGAATATTCCTTTTTTAATTTCTCTGCTTGCTGTCCCATATCTTCCAGAGAATAGTTATTATCACTGATATAGTTTTTAGATTTGATTGTTTCTGCATCAAGTATCTCAAGAAACTCATTGGATAAACACAATCCAAATTGATGGTAAACCCGGGTTATTTCCCGTTTAGGATCATCAACCATATCTTCAAAGAGAACAACGCAGTAACGATCTTCAGGGAGTGCTTTCAAATGTTCATGTGGGTATGAGTACCAATGATGAGCATATTCTTTAACAATTTCCTTCATGGGATAAGTTTCCCGGGGTGACCCATAAGCCATCCAACTGCTTGCCCACAGATTGATAGATGAAGGAATCATCTGCTCTGGTCGACGGACCAGGTTTATAAATCTTGCTTTAGGAAAATGCTCCAGTAATGTGTTTACCGCCGGAGAAAAGTCCGGGTTCTTAGACAGGTATAGGCAATCCGTTTGCATATATAAGTGACGTTGGATAACACCTCGATAATATGCGAAATGGCTTTTACGTTCCCGATCTGAAACCATCTGATCATAATAGACATATTTTTTAACATGTTCCGGGAATGGGAAGACTGCAAACAGGTTAAATGAAGACCAGGTATGGTAAAAAAGCTGTGAATCCTGTTCAAAAGTATATAAACCGGTTTTATGCGTGGAGTAAATATCATTCATCAGTTGATCAAAAGAATCAACAGCTTTTTGAACCGGGCTGCCAACCAATTCACTCAACCTCAAAATAAAACGTATTAATTTCCTGTGTACAATCGCAGGAGCAAAATAAATTTCCCAGGCTTTTAAACAAGTAAATTGTTGATCGCTGAGAAGCAAACGGTGAAAAAATGTTGATCCAGACCGGTAATTTCCAATGATAAATATTGGATCGGGTGAAGTTACATTCTTAAATTCTGGATAAAACAGCTTGTCAAGCGCTAAACCAAACCTAATATAGAGATTCCAAAACGGGAAACCTAAAAATAAAAACAATAAAAGAAACACCCGTTTAGCAGATAACCTCGCGGGTGTTCCCTTGGATCGAAACAGGCTAACGTAAAAGTCTTTTAAATATGATATTAGATTAAAGGGCATATCAAACCAACATAAAATGTAAACCCATCTGTCCTCGTTTTTCAGATTATGAAATACCGCCTAAGATAAAAGATCCATCTCAGGGGTTCTTATTTCAACAACTTGAAAAGATCGCGAGGGCGGGTAACCTTATAAATAATTGAATATACAACCGTGATAATGCCAAAGCCGATCATTATCAGGAAAAAGGCGACAGTTAGCTCTGCGTATAAATCAGGAGCCCAGGATACTCCTCCCCGAATTTCCGCAGGAACCACAACCCATCCCTTGGTTTTATTTGCCTCTACAAGGAGATTGGCTCCGGCATAAGACATGACAGATACCACTCCCATTAAAAGGAAACCAATACCTCTCCAGATCGGATGAACACTTTCAGATGCATCTTTTACATCACGTTGATATTGCTGATATCGTCCCATCAGGCACCTTCTTTTATACTAGCATCCTCAATAGCTTTTACGATTTTATAATAACCTGTACACCGACACAAATTTCCAGATATCGCCGTTTTTATTTGATCTTGTGTGGGATTTGGAACTTCCTCCAGCAGCTTAGCAGCTGACATGACAAATCCCGGCGTACAATAACCGCATTGAATAGCACCTTCATTAATGAATGTTTCCTGAACCGCGTGAAGATGTTCGGCATCTCCTATTCCCTCTATTGTAACAATATTTGCCCGATGTGCCCTGGGAGCAGGTATCAGGCAGGACATTACCGCTTGACCATCAAGGAATATTGTACACGCTCCACATTCACCTTCTTCGCAGCCAACTTTAGATCCTGTCAGACCGGCAAAATCGCGCAGCAAGTGAAGAATAGTTTTATTATGACCTTCAGTAAAGGTGTATTCCTCCCCATTAATATTAGTAATAATGGGTGTTTTTCCGGGAATTAAGGGGTCTTCTCCGATGGTTTCAGGCGCAACACTTGTGAAGCTGTCCAGTAAAACCGGATCATCCGGCAATCTTGATTGGACTTCACCCTTTTTTATTTGGGACAAAGCCCGTTGGACCAAAACCCTGGTTATTTCACGCCGATAAGCAGCAGATCCCCGAATATCATCAATGGGTTGGGCTGTTTCCATGGCTAATTCGGCTGCTTTTTGAATATGTCCCTCAGAGAGGTCTTTTCCAACCAGGTATTCTTCTGCTTTTTCTGCGGGAATAATTGTGGGAGCAACTGCCCCCAGTGTAATTCTAGCCGCAGTTATGATCTCATCTTCAATAGTCAGAATTGCCGCCATGCTTACAAGGGAGATTGCCTGGGCTTTGCGGAGCCCCAGTTTTAGATATGTCCCAACCTGTGTGTCACGCATTTTCGGGAAGATAACTTCCCGAACCAGTTCATCCGGCTTAAGGATATGTTTCCGGACACCCGTATAAAAATCCGGCAGCTTGATAGTTCTTTCATCATCAATAGATTGAACAACCAGCTCTGCATCCAGGGCAAACAGGGGAACAATCGTATCGTTTGCCGGTGATGCGGTTACCAAATTACCAATAACGGTCCCTGTATTTCTGATCTGAGGAGCGCCGATTTCCCAGGATGCCAGCGCCAGGGGCAGTGCATGATTGCGGATCAGATCAGAAGCAAGACATTGATTATGGCTGACACCTGCGCCGATGTGAATGTTTCCCTCATCATCAAGAGTAATTTTCGATAAACTTTCCACTCGAGAAATATCAATCAGGGTCGTTATATCCCGGTGGACTCCATGGCGCATTTCCAACACAAGATCCGTACCACCAGCGATGATCCTGGCGTGTCCCTTTTTTTCTGCCAGAAGTGAGAGTATTTGTTCGATAGAGACTGCATTGATATACTCTTTCCACATATAAATTAACTCCTGAATTTGGTTAGTACCTGCTGCTATTCAGGTCTTGTTTCTGTTACTCTTTTATTTGAGATTATTTCTGCCAGGATACTGAGTGCAATTTCTTCCGGTGTTTCAGCCCCTATCTTCAGTCCGATGGGAGCGTGGATTTTCTTTAAGTTGTCTTTATTAACACCAGATTCAATTAACTGTTCCTTGGTCAATTTCCAGCGCCTTTTTGAACTGATCACGCCAATATATGCTGTTGGTATCGCCAGTAGCTTAGGAAGTCCATTAATATCAACTTTCTGATTGCGGGTGGCCAATACGACAGCAGCACTTGCAGGAATCTGGTACTTTTCAGGCAGTTCTGCAAGCGGACAGTGAAAGTACTCATCTGCCCCCGGAACAAGATCTGGGGAACAGAATTCTTTCCTATCATCGTTCAAAATGACTCTGAACCCAAGCCATTTTGCGAGGAATACAACCGCCTTGCCCACATGTCCACCGCCGATTACCACCAGCTCTTCAGGTTTATCGATAGGATCCACAAAAATCTCCAGGGATCCCCCACAAATTCCAGGATCACCTTGATCAGGATCAATCAAATCATATGAGATTATCCTTGATTTTCCTGATTTTATGGAATTCAAGGCTTCCTGTATTACTCTTGCCTCAACTTCTCCCCCTCCCACAGTGCCCACAATCGAACCGTTCTCAAAAACCAGCATCTTGCTGCCTTCTTTTCTCGGCGTAGATCCCTTTGTTTTGATAATCGTACAGAGGGCTCCTGAAGTACCAGTCCGTTTTATATCAGCAAGCGCATTAAAAACGTCATCCATAAGATTATTATGTTTCCAATAGACTCAATATAACCGGGAGCAGCTGCTTCTTGCGTGAAACGACACCTTTGGCAAACCTGGTTCCATCTGAACTAGCAGGATATGGCAGATCATCAAAGCTAGGTGGAGGGTTGATAAATATCAATCGGCTCGATCCCTGGACCACGTCAGTTACCATCAACATTGTAAAATCTAGCCCACGGCTTACGCGAAATCTTTCCAGGGCAGATTTCAATTCTTCAAGGTGTTTATCGACCTGCAGCAGATCGGTGACCTCTGCCTGAGCAATTGCAAATTTAAGCTCACCGGATGAATATGTTTTTGTATCTGATGTGACTATTTCATCAGGGTCACGGTTGGATAATCCCGCACCTGCTTTTAGAACAGCCTCTCCAAAGCTATCAATAGTTTCCCCTTTTAACGGGCTGTTGGCTGAAAACGCCCATCTTCCGATCCGGTCTGCTGCCCGTCTGTCGCGTTCAGTAGTCGTTGGTGAACTGAAAAACAGGGTATCAGAAAAAATTCCAGCCAGCAGAATTCCTGCAATTTCTGGCGGCGCACTTAAGCCAGCTTCCAGGATGCGTTCAGCGATAATCGTGCTGGTACTGCCTACAACTTCAGTGGTAAACCGAATAGGTGCTCTTGTAAAAGGATTACCAAGTTTGTGGTGGTCAATTATCTCCAGAAGTTCTGCTTCCTCTAATGCACCAACCGCTTGTTCACGTTCATTATGATCAACCAGTACTACTCTCAGTCGGGGAGGATTCAGAATATCACGCTGTCTGGAAAGTCCCACATAATGGCCATTATCATCAACTACGAAGAAGTAATTTCGTTCTTGCCTTAAGATCCGGTTCACTCCATCCCGAATTCGACTTCCGGCTTTAAATTGCGGTACTCCTACATCAGCCGCTTCCAGACATGGCACATCCAGAAGCTCGGCGATGCGCATATCCTGGCGCTCAGGATGGGGGCCAACATGCTCCGATAAGAATGAAAACAGGGTCAATCCTGTTATTAATCCATAAGGAGTTCCATCTTCGTTGACAATAGCGGCAACACCACCGGTCCGGCTGGCGATATCCCAGGCATTTCTGAGGGGCTCATCAGGAGTGGTTGAATCTAAACGTCTGGCAACCGCCTCAAATCTGGGTGAGACATCAGTTAACAAACAAGGAGCTTCGATATTTAAACGATCTAATACCCAAGTCGTTTGGGGATTAATTGAACCAGCCCTGGCAGCGGTTGCATCCATACCATCTCGTTCTCTCAGCAGCCAGGCATAACCTATTGCAGAAGCTATTGAGTCTGTGTCAGGGTTTACGTGTCCAATCACAAAAGTATTGTTTTCCATAACAAATTCCAGTCGATCTAGACGAGTTCTTAAGGACTTTTTCTGATAAAGTTGATAATAATATAACAGCTAAATTATAACAGATTGAAAATGATAACACTTTGTGAGGAGAGGCCAGCTTTCTTACAAAAAAACCCGGGAATAATGAGTCCCGGGTTTTGATATTTCATCTGAAATTGATCATTCGTCCTGTAATTTTTGCCAAATCCTCTCTGGAGTGACAGGAATTTGATCAACATTCACTCCACAAGCGTTATAAACTGCGTTACCAACCGCAGGAGCAACTCCATCGAGAGGGATTTCAGCAACCGCTTTTACACCAAAGGGATGGGAGGGCTCAAAAGTTTCAATGAAAATGGTTTCCAGGTCAGGCATTTCATGGGCTTCAAAAATATGGTAATCCCTGAAATTCTTTTCCCGGGGTCTGCCTTTACCATCATAGAGCATTTCTTCTGACACAGCATAACCAAGTGCCTGGGTCATTCCTCCTTCGACTTGTCCGGAAGCTGTTACAGGGTTAACGATCACACCTGCATCAACTGCCATTACAAGTCTATCCACAACCACCTGGCCGGTCTCGATGTCGACTGTGACTTCAGCAAATTGAGCTGCAAATGGCGGGGGAGAAACAGGTGACATGTAGGATCCCACTGCCATGATCTGTTCCTGATTGGCATGATGCAAAGAATGTAAGGCAATTTCCCGCAATGATACGGTCTGACCGTCCGCTGCCATCGCACAGCGGTTGGCGATCTCTATCTCCAAAACCTGGTAATCAACACCCTTCTTACGTTCAGTGAGGATCATCACTGCTCTCGCTCTGATCCGGTCCGCAACTTTATTCGCAGCATCAACAACTGCAGCGCCCGAGATATAAGTTGTGCTGGATGCATAGGCGCCTTTATCGAATGGCGTGAAATCTGTATCCGAGGAATATACAATCATATCCTCCAAAGGAACTCCCAGGATCTCTGCAGCCATCTGTCCCAGGACGGTATCTGAACCTGTTCCCAGGTCAGTTGCGCCCACCAGTAGATTAAATGATCCGTCATCATTTAATTTGATACTTGCTCCACCCATATCAAGATATGGAATAGCTGTCCCCTGCATGACCAGGGCAACACCCAGTCCTTTCCTTAAGTATGGTTTCCCTGGAACATTTTTCCAGCTTTCATCAGCTATTTTTTTATCCCAGCCAATAGCTGCTTTCCCTTTCTTAACACACTCAACCAGACCGTTGGTCTGGATCATTTCCGGGAAAGGCTCCCGGCCTTCACTCCATGCTACGCTAAAGGGATGAATTTCTCCTACTCGCAGGGCATTTTTCAGTCTGAATTCAAGAGGATCCAGCCCCAGGGAATGGGCAATCTTTTCCATATGGCGTTCAACCGGCCAATAACCCTGCGGAACCCCATAGCCGCGGTAGGCTCCTGAAGGGGGTGTGTTGGTATAAACTACATCTGCATAAAAACGAATATTGGGAGATTCCCGATACAGGCCGCTGCCAACATACAACGCCATGGATTTAGTGGTATTGCCGGTAACTGTCAGGGCATGAGCCCCATTTGCGCCCGTATCACTCAGCGCATACATGGCATTTGCTGTTATGGTTCCGTCTTTCTGAACACCCGTTTTCAGGCGGATGCGCATTGGATGCCGGGAACGGGCTGATGTAAACTCCTCTTCCCTGGTATATACAAACTGAACTGGTTTTCCAGTTGCAATTGTCAAATGAGCAGCCACATCCTCCACCAGCATTTCCTGTTTCCCGCCAAATCCACCTCCGATGCGAGGTTTTATTACCCGGATCCTTTTTATCGGTAGATCAAGTACCGGAGCGATCATTCTTCGGACATGGAAAGGCACCTGAGTGCTGGTTCGGATCACCATGCGATCGTCCTCATCCCAATAGGTAACCACTGCATGCGGTTCGATATGTGAAGGCTGGACCTTGGGAACCTCATACTCAGCCTCGAATATCTGGTCGGCTTCCTCAAAACCTTTCTCAACGTCCCCAATATCAATCCTGATCTCAGCAGCCAGGTTTTTTAAAGGATCAGAATCTGCAAATGGAATGTAATCGTCCTGATCATGAATGATTGGTGCGCCCGGTTTCATTGCATCCCTGGTATCCAGAATTGGATCCAATAATTCATATTTCACCTGAATAGTTTTTACTGCCCGGGCTGCTATTTCTTCAGATTCAGCTGCTACAAATGCTACTCTGTCCCCTACAAAACGAACTTTATTGTCAAGGGAATAACAGTCTAATGGACCAGGTATCGGATCAGATTGACCTGCTGTTGAGTATGGAACCCGGGGAATGTCCTGATAGGTTAAAACGGCAGCCACACCAGGCATTTCCCTGGCTTTTTTGGTGTCAATGGATTTAATTCGGGCATGGGCATGGGGGCTAAAAAGCACTTTGGCATAGAGCAGGTCACGGTGTTCAAAATCCGCCGTAAAGGCTGGTTTTCCCTGGACAAGTTTCAACGCATCAACTTTTGGTTTGGGTTTTCCAACCTGGCTCCACATTTCAGGTGCAGTGCTGACCTTCAATTCAGTGATTACCCTTTCAGCAGTTAACGTCTCCCCTGCAACCTGGATAGTTTTTGTGAGAGGAATATTGTCACTGAGGGGCGATCCCAGCCATTCTGGAGGAACCCGGACAGGATCTTCTATAGGTGGAACATCCTCACCGCGTAATCGGGCAGCCGCTCTGAGGACCGCTTCAACAGGTTTTTTGTAACCTGTACAGCGGCATAAAATACCCGACAAGGCATCTCTGACTTGATCCTCAGTTGGATCAGATTCTCTTAATAGAAGCTCTTTTGCAGCCAAAATCTGGGCTGGTGTGCAGTATCCGCATTGGATTGCTCCCGTTTTAACAAATTCCTGCTGCAGAATATGCAAACCCCGGGTTTTTTTCCATCCTAAATGAGGGTGTTCACCCAGCATTTCAACAGTTTCCAGCTGATGTCCATCAGCCTGGGCTGCCAGCAGCAAATAGGAATTGACTGGTTTTCCATCCAACAACACTGTATCAGCTCCAGTCTTGCCGTGTTCATCACCAAATTTCACACTACTGAAACCCAATCTTCTCAAAACAGCAAACAATCTTTCCCCGGGATGAACCTGCAGGTGAAAAACCTCATTATTGATGGTTAGTTCGATATCCAACATTGTCATCTATCCTTAGTCTTTATCAGAGATCTGGTCCAAACAACGAAGGACCAGAACTGCTGCCGTATCAGATCGATATTCCGCGCTGGCCCATTGATCAGCTGCATCAGAATAAGCATCCCGGGCAGCAATTTCTGCTCCCTGGGAAACTGGTCCATCAAAAACCATCCGCGGTTGCCTTCCATAACCAGCCAGAACAACCCTGGTTCTACCTGAAGGCCATCTGGCTGCAGCCGCGGCAACAATCGGTAGATCAGCTGGAGAACGGGCTGAGTAAAAATATGCTGTCTTGCTAATATTTGGAAGAATAACCTCTGTAATCAACTTGCCAGTTAACAATTCTTGCCTGATTGGCAGGAAATCACCCAGATAGATCCGCTCGGAAGTCTTCTTGGTTCCCTGGAGCACTATCTCTCCATCCAGTGCTAATAACACGCATAAAACTGCAGATCGACCGTTTCCAGCAACGATAGAGCCAGCAATGGTCGCGACCTGCCGGCGATTGTAAGTCTCTTGATGGCGGATCGCTTCAACCAATGAAAGGGGGATCTTGTCATGATCTAATATTGACTGAAGTGTTGTTGATGCTCCAAGGCGAAATTCCTTCCCCTTCAATTCAATTCCATTTAAATCCAGCGCTTGCAGATCGACCACCGCTACCGGATCCTGGACAATTTCATTAAGATACAACCCTCCACCGATCACCACAGTATGAGGATCCTTCCTCGACAATAGAGTAAGAACTTCGTCTTGTGTCTTTGGACGATGATATTCAATGATCATATTTAATTCCTCAAACATATGGCACTGGAGAATAATGATTTAACGAGCCAGATATTTCCTCTCCAGCGCCTGATAGTTCCTTACTTTACGGCAAAAGTATCAATTAACAGTTTTGGATCGCCGCCAACATCATAGAGGATGGGTGTCGTGCAGCCTTCTGCTCGATATTGATCTACCTTTTCGCGTGCCACGTCTGGAGTACCAGAAGCAGTAATGCGATGGATGAGATCATCCGTTACCAGATGTTTGGCAGCCTGGATCTGTTCGTGGGTTGCCGGCCAGCCTAAAATCGATTGTATTTCTGCAACGACATCGCTTGACACCCCGGAAGCTATTGCAATATGTGGCTGTTGAGCCAGGTATTGAGTAAGTAATTGGCGAGTAGAATCCATGGCTTCGTCATAATCTTCAGAAACTGAACAGACTACTAATTGGGGGCGATCAATGTCATCAAGCGTTTTCCCAACCCTTTTGGCCCCAATTTCAATATTCTCGATGGCCATTTTGTTATATTCAACAGGAACACAATAATTCATGACCACACCATCACTTATTTCACCAGCCAATTGAAGCATTTTTGGACCAGTTGCACCGATCATTATCGGCACATTGCGCGGTTCTGTGTTGCCATGAACCACGTCAAGTTCAATTCCCTTGACCTGGATGGTTTCTCCATCAAAGGTCACGGTTTCCATATTCAATAAGCGACGCAAAACTTCTACTGTTTCCCTCATAGCATTGAGAGGTTTTTTGCGATCAATTCCTACATTCTCAGCCAGGGGATCCCACCAGGCACCAATGCCGCAGATAATCCGATCAGGGGCTAGATCATCCAGCGTTAAAAAAGTTGATGCCAGCAATCCGATATTTCGTGTCCAGTTATTAATCACTCCAGATCCAATTTTGATTTTTTCTGTGACTGCAGCATAAGCTGCCATAGGGACGATAGCATCCCTCACCAGGCGGGATTCTGCTTGCCAGACAGCATCAAAACCTTTTTCTTCAGCGTAGCGGACATATTCCAGACCGTCTCTGAGGTCATGGGCATCCTGTAAATAAAGGGCAACGGGTTTAGTCATAATAATACCTCCATAAAGTGAATAAAAGACTGGATCAATCATTAAATCTTAAATCAGCCTCGATCAATGCCAAATCTTCCGGCTCATCCAGATCGAGTTCAAGTGACGGTAATTCACATATTTCAAGACGAGCTCCGGCATCGCGGGCGCCCTGAATATGTTTTTCAAATGATCCTTCTCCATAGTTAAATTCAATTAAATCCGGTGGACAGATAAACAAGGCGTTTGTGCCCTCTTTTTTCCTGTCCGGAGCAATAACAACAATAGGGGGATCATTCCTGAAAGCAAGGATTGTCTTGAGATCCTCAGCGTCCAGTCGGGGCAAATCCGCCGGCACAACCAAAACACCACATGTTTCATAACTTCTGACAATTTCCACTGCGCGTGAAAGAGCTGTATTTAAACCGGGACTGCCATGTTCCAGCACTGTCCGGGCGCCGAGGTCCCTCGCCAGAGCTAAGGCTTCCTTGTCTCTGCTTATCACAAGGATGTTCTCAATTTCATCAATGGTTTTTAGAACCTTGATAGTGTGCTCCAACAAATAATGGTTCAAGTCTGCCCGTTCATCAGCGGAGATCACTTTTGCCAGGCGAGACTTTCCCCTGCGTAAGGGCTTGACGGGTATGATTGCCCATACTGCCATTATCCTTCCTCCTTTATTAATTGCTGAGCAAAGTTTAATATCTTTTCTGCCAATTTAACTCTGTCCTGCCTGGTCTTCATCCAGGTATCTGTCACAAAAACCTTCGGCGCATTTGATCCAGAAGACCTGATATCCTGTTCCAAATCTTGGTCTTCAGTATCCATCACAAAACCAGCAAGAAACTCTCCGTAGTGGGCAGCGACTGCTGCTGCTGAGGGAGAGATGCCCATTTCCTGGTACATTTTTGCAGCCGGACCCTTGACTGTTTTTCCACCAATTATTGGTGAAATAGCCAGGACAATTTTCTTCTTCATTTCCTGTCGTATCCCTGGAACTGCAAGGATCGGGTCAATGCTCACCCAGGGGTTTGACGGGCAAATTACTACCAGGTCAGCTTGTTTTATTGATTGGATCACTCCCTCTGCAGGAGTGCAATCCTCAGCTCCCTTAAAGTAAAAACCAGTTACCTCGGGTCTGCAGTTCAATTTTACGAAATAGTCCTGAAATGACAGTTCTCCCTGATTCGTTTGCACAATAGTTGATACTTGATTATCACTCATGGGAAGGACTGCAGTCTGGATTCCCCAGCTTCGGCAAAAATCAATTGTTATTTTAGAGAGGGTCTCCCCTGCCCGAAGCCGGCGGGTGCGTTCCAAATGCACTGCAAGGTCTTTGTTTCCCAGGCGAAACCAATCAAGTCCGCCCAATTTACTGATCTCATCAATGGATTCCCAGCTTTCCTCCGCCCTGCCCCAACCGGTGAGAGGATTTTCCAATCCGGCCAGGTTATAACAAACAGTATCCAGATCCGGACATATCTGCAGGCCAAATAAAATAAAATCATCGCCCGTGTTGGTGACCACTGTCAACTCTAGTGACGGATCCAATCGGGAAAGACCATCCACTAATTTTGCACCACCTACTCCACCTGCCAAGGCAAGGATCTTCATGCCTGGATCAATCTCCTTACATGAGTGTTATAACCATTATAATTGATCGTCATTTGTGTTTTCTCTGACCAACTTTTCATTTAAACAAGTCTCTTGCCCTCTCTCTGGGCAGTTCGCTAAAAGAACCCTCACGCAGTGGATATGGAAATCCTCGGGCGTGAACGACTGGCAATCCTTCAGCTGCCTGGCCCATTAGTAAAGAAGCGCCAGCTGCCAGCTCATCCACGGCAGCAACTTCAGTTGCCTGGAGTTTGTAATCAAACAGATCCGATTCGCCGCGCAGATCAACAATCCCGGGAAGCCCGGAGAATCCAATTGAAATACCAACTGTCCCATTCCGCCAGGCACGACCGTGTGAATCAATGATCAATATTCCCAGATCAATTCCATGATTTTTCTGGAAATAATCCCGGAGCCGGTTGGCTGATTGGTCCGGGTTTTCCGGAAGCAAGAGAACTTTCTCTGCTCCCTTACCAGCCACATTGGATCTATCAATTCCGGCATTGGCACTCACAAAACCAAGTTTATGTTCAACAATGATCAGCCCTGGACGGGAGCGAAGCACCTGAGTGCTCTCCTGCAAGATAAGCTCAACCAGTCGGGGATCCTTCTGTGTTTCATCTGCCAGGCGCAGGGCTTCTGGAGAAGGTATGACAGTCCCCAGATCCACTATCCGGCCTTCTGCCTTGGATATGATCTTCTGAGCCAGGATCAAAACATCTCCATCCTCGAGTGTGATCTGGTTCTCGTCCAGAGCCAGGTCAAGGATGTTTCCCAGGTCATCATCCTTTTGGATGAGGGGCATACCAGTCAAA
This sequence comes from uncultured Anaerolineales bacterium, assembly GCA_964448865.1. Lineage (GTDB taxonomy): Bacteria > Chloroflexota > Anaerolineae > Anaerolineales > UBA11858 > B10-G9. The sequence goes on along the minus strand of CAYUXO010000024.1, from coordinate 6,548 downwards.
GCGTTAAGGATTAAGGATGGCATTTCCACTCTTTAATAATATTTCCGGCTATGATCCAACAATTTTTATGCTGGCATGTTTAATGTCGTTAAACTTGTTAAGGTAAACCAAAACCGCAGTAAGACCTTCTAGGGTTATAGCCAGGTCAAGATCTCCAACATAGTAAGCATTCATCCCGGCTCCCCGGATCAAATCAGCTGCCTGATCGGCATCTTCCTTCTTATCTGCACAAACCAGCACATCACTATCCAGTTCTTTAGAGAGATCCTTCAAAGTACTGGCAGGGATATTCTGGAACGCAGCCACAACAGGCACTCCCTCACCAAGTAAATTCTGGGCCAGCCGGGCAGCTGAGGGAGGTTCTGGTGGTTTGGGATTCGGGAATTGAATTCGAGCTGTAGCATCAACCAGGATCTTTCCCTGCAAGTCTTCTTTTAACCCTTTTAGAGCAGCTTCATGAGCTGTTGCAACCACAGTGAGCACATTAATGTCTGCCGCTCGGGCTGCTGCTCCATTTTCCATGCCGCGAATCAGTTCTTCTCCCAGAATCTCATTCAATTCTGATGTCACGGTGAGGGCTTTTTCTTCTTTTCTCGAGCCAATGATGACATCATAGCCATTTCTTGCCCAACGAAGCGCCAGGCCTGTACCTTCACTGCCTGTTCCGCCCAGGATCGCTATAGTAGGTTTGTTCGTCATAAACCAATCTCCTATTATTCTTAAAACGATTAAATCTAATCAGGAATATTTTCCAACATATCCTTCATATCTTTTCCAAATCTCCGGTGCGAGTGCTCTGGCTTCTGCGGCGATTTTTTCCTCATCCAGGGTCAGCAGCTCCCGATCTTTCATAAGGAATTTGCCTGCTACCATGGTCGAGGTGATCATCCCTTCCTGGACTCCAAATATAATCTGCCAGGGCAAGTTACCGGCATTCAGGGGTGTGAAGGGGTGAATATTGACAAAGATCAGATCAGCCGCTGCTCCTTTTTCGATAACACCTACTCTTGTATCCGGCAAATATAAATTTGCCAGAGCGGCATTATTTTTGACTCCCATCTGGATAATATCCATAGCGTTCATACGCCGGGGATCCAGGTGGTGAGCTTTATGAAGGAAATAAGCTATTTTCCATTCCTCCCACATAGCGTGATAAAAACCATCCGTGCCTATGCCCACCTTGATGCCGAGTCTGAGAAAGTCCTCTATCGGAGCAACCCCAACGGCATTGTTCATATTGGACCGGGGTTGATGTGTCAGCCAGGTACCGGACTCCACCAGCAAGACCGCTTCTGCCTGATCCATATGAACTCCATGAGCAACAATAGTTCTTGGGCCTAATATCCCGAACTTTTTCAATCTATCAACCACCCGCAATCCACCTCTTTTCAGGCTATCATATTCATCAACCTGATGTTCGCCAACATGAATATGAAATCCAGCTTCCTCACCTATGGCGTCGCGACACGCTTCCAGGGTCTCATCATCGAGAGTCAAGCTGGCGTGTAATCCAAAAGCGGCGCCCAAACTGTCGATTCCGGCGGCTTTCTTGATCATGCGGACATTTTCTTGAATGCCTGCCTTTGCTCCTTCCGGGCCATTACGATCTGTAACCTCATAACATAATACCCCCCTCAATCCGGCATCTAACAGAACATCGCCAATCACATCCAGGGATCCATCAATATAATTCGGAGAAGCGTGATGATCAAATAGGGTTGTAGTGCCGTTCTTAATGGCATCTACTGCAAAAACCAGGGCGGAATAACGCACACTTTCCTCATCCAGGGCCATATCCAGCGGCCACCAGAGTCTCTCCAGGATTTGAGGAAAATCTTTTGGTGCATCTCCGGGGATGCCCATACCGCGGGCAAAAGCTCCATAAAAGTGGGTGTGAGCACAAATATTCCCTGGCATAACATACTGGCCGCGGGCATCAAATGATTCTTCATCATGATATTTTTTATCAAGATCCGCACCGACTTCCCTGATCACACCTTCCTGGATCAAGAGCGACCCATTCTCAATAATTTGATTACCCTCACCCCAGGTGATCAGTTGAGCGTTTTTGATGATCATAATTATTTCTCCTCTATAAACAAGAGCTTCTATTAGAATAGATCAATTGTTTATCTTCCATGTTGAATAACAAATTCTTCCTGGTACTTATTTTCCATCGCGCCTGGAAGGGTCTTTCTGACCCATCGAATGGCATCACTGCCCTCTAAACCAAGGTCTTCTTTCGCCAGGCAGGCGAGAAAAGTACCGGTCCGACCAATCCCGGCCAGGCAGTGAATGACCACATTATCCCCATCCCGGGCTGCACCCGCAGCCTGTTTGATCCCCTCATCCCAGCCTGTGAGATCATCTGGTATTCCAAAATCCGGGACTGGCACATGCAGGACATCCAGTCCCTGGGAGCGATAAAATTCTGGCAAATCTTTCTGGGCATATACCAGGTATTCCTGTTTTTCTGTCAACACCACCACCAGATCAATACCCTCATCCAAAAAAGAACTCCACACATCATCACGGTCAAAATTACTGAATGGCATCGGACTTCTGAAAATCTTGCCCGGATATGAAAATGGCATTTCAATCAACATATCATTTCATCTCAGCATGCATATTAAACAAAAAAATCACAGGATAACATCCTGTGATACATCTATACAAGGAAGTTTATTATTCTTGGAAGGATCAAAAATCAATCCTTGCCTTAAGGATATGTTAAAAATAATTCTTATATTCATGGGATCGGCGACACTTGCTCAAAAGGACGGTAGCACTTTTCGTCAGGGTTATTCCCGACGCCGCTGGGGGTATTCCATAACCACCTACGACCACCGATCCATGTTTATTTGATTGTACCATGTAGGTACAAATCGGTAGATATTCCATCAAACAAATCAAGGCATTGATCTATTTCAACAGTCCTGCCGAGTTAACCTCATCCGTTGGTTTCCTGACTGGCTTTCTGCAGTTCCAGGGCCAACCAGTCCTGATCAATCGGGATTCGGTTGAGCCTGATTCCACAAGCATTGTATACAGCATTAACGATCGCTGGCGGTACAGGCATGGTAGAAATTTCTCCTACTCCCTTACCGCCATAGGGTCCTCCCTTTGTTGGGTCTTCCACAATGATCACTTTGATATCTTCCGGCACATGTTTAATGGACGGCATCCGGTAGCGGGATAAAGAATCTGTGAAAATTTCGCCATCTTCAACGATAAATTCCTCAGTCAAGGCATGTCCAATACCCATGATCAGTCCACCTTCAACCTGTCCCTGCAACCCGAGGGGATTGATTGCTTTCCCAACATCGGTTGCTCCTACTGCACGGATAACTCGAACTTCCCCGGTTATCAGGTCTACCTCAACTTCTATTGCCTGGGCAGCAAAGGAATAAGCAAAATGTTTGTCACCTGATTCCCCAAGGGGTGTTGTTTTCGGGGATATATATTCATATTTCAACTTGGAGTTTCTGCCTTCCGCCTTCATGATCTCGCCGACTTCAGCAAATGTAAGCTTCTCTCCGTTAACATGAACGATTCCATCCTTAAATTCAATCTTTTCCGGCGCCATGTTATATTTCTCAGCCAGGGACGACAACATGTTATTCTTCAGGGTTATCGCAGCGTATCTGGCGGCATTGCCAGATATATAGGTCTGCCGGGAACCGGTTGTTGGTCCGCCATCCGGGGTAAGATCTGTATCTGATAGATAAACGTTGACCTTATCCAGCGGTAAGCCTAATTCCTGGGCTGTGACCATCTGCAGCACTGTGACCAATCCCTGCCCGATCTCTGCCGATGAAATTCGGGTTTCCACAGTTCCATCCTTTAACAGCTCAATCTCGGCGGTCGCGTTGTCTGGAGCGCCTTCCCCTAAACCAGTATTCTTATATGTCACCGCAAATCCCCAAGCCCGGCGTTTGTTCGGTTCTCCTTCCACTTTGCAGGAGGCGAAAGGATCCTTACCCCCTGTAAATCTCACCATTTCTGCCTGGGTTAGGTCAATACATTCCAACAGACCGACACTTTCTGTCAGGTGCTGTCCGGTATTGGTAATAGCTCCTGTTCGCAGCGCATTCATCCGCCGAAGATCAACCAGGTCCAGCTCCAACTCTTCGGCAACCTTATCCATCAGGCATTCAATGGCGAAAGCCGCCTGGAGAGCGCCAAATCCCCGAAATGCGCCGGAAGGCGGATTATTGGTATACATGGCATAACAATCAATTTTCACATTGGGCACAATATAAGGCCCAGTTGAATGAGTAGTTGCTCTCCCCATTACCTTAGCGCCCAGGGACGCATAAGCGCCAGTATCCCCATACAGCTCAGTCTGGGCTGCTGTGATCGTGCCATCCCGTTTCAGTCCAAGCTTAACCCTGATTTGGGTTGCATGTCGCTTGGGGTGGACAAGCATGCTCTCCTGGCGGTCATAGAGGATTTTTACCGGATTTCCTGTAACCTGCGCCAGCAAGGCTGCATGGATTTGGCCTGCGATATCCTCTTTTCCACCAAAGCCACCGCCGATCAATGGTCCCCGAACCCGTACTTTTTCCAGGGGAAGATCCAGGGCCGCCGCAACCTGATCCCGGTCGGCATAAGGAATTTGAGATCCAACATAGACTTCAAAACTCCCATCATCAAGAGGTCTGGCAATGCTGCATTCCGGTTCCATGAATGCATGTTCGTAAGAAGGTGTATAGTAAGTCTCTTCGAAAATGACTTCCGCTTGCTCAAATCCGAGCTTGATATCACCTTTGTTTACCATAATGTGTTTAAGTGTGTTGCCATCCTCATGTACCAGAGGTGAAGAATCGTCTTTTGCATCGACTGGATTGGTAACAATTGGCAACGGTTCATACTCGGTTTCAATTAATGATAGGGCTTTTTGTGCTATTTCAAGGCTGTCCGCCGCGACAATTGCAACTGCATCGCCTACGTAACGGACTTTATTACCGACGCCCACCAGGGCCGGCCAATCTTGAATAATCAAACCGTGGTTCACTCTTCCGGGAATGTCTTCAGCAGTGAGCACCGTCTGGACACCGGGTAGTTTTTTCGCTTTGGAAATATCCAGCTTTTTTAGCGTTCCATGGGGGATCCCTGCTCTGAGTGTGGCACCAATTAGCATATCAGGGAAATTGATGTCATCGGTATAAATAGCTTCTCCGGTTGTTTTTTGTTTCGCTTCCGGACGGGCAACTACCTGCCCAACCACATCCATCCCTCCCCCAAACTCATAGCTGGGAAACTCAATAGGTTCATTGTGGTTAATATTGTCTGAAGCGGCATGAATGGCATTCACAATAGCGGGATAGGTTCCACAGCGGCAGAGCGTATCGTTTAATGCATTTTTAATATCCTCGTCAGTCGGGTCCGGCTTTGAATTTAACAAAGCCGCTGCCGTCATGATCTGTCCAGGAGTACAAAAACCGCATTGGACAGCGCCGTTCTTAATGAAGGCTTCCTGCAGGGGATGCAGTACTTCCCCCTGAGCTAAACCTTCGATCGTGGTCACGTGTTTTCCAGCAGCTTTCAAAGCAGGATAATTGCAGGATAATAGTGGCTCTCCCTCAACCAGGACAGTACATACACCACATTCTGATTCACCACAGCTGATTTTTGTGCCTGTTAATCCCAGCCGGTAGCGCAAGACATCAGATAACATTTCACCAGCTTCAATGTCAAGCGATTGTTTTTTGTCATTTACCCACAATGTTAAGGATTTCATCTTTTCTCCATCGCACTCATTAAAGTTCGGCTCTTTCAACAGCTATGTCAAGGACTTCCTGGAGCAGCATCGGCAGCAGTTTGTGGCGGTATTCTTTAGTCGCCCGGTGTTTGCTGGTCCGTAAACTGACTTCATCCGCTAATATTTTAGAGGCTTTTTGATAAATAGAATCATCCCAAGTTTTTCCCTTCAAATATTCTTCCATTTTAGACGCCCGGAATGGTTTTGGCCCGGCCGGACCACAGGATATTCGTACGTTCTCAATTTTCCTATCTTCGCTTAATTTCACCCAGGCAGCCATATTCAAGATCGCAATCGCCACACCTTGCGGGCGCATTACTCGATAAAAAGATGATCCTTCCCGGTTTCCCCTGGTTTTAAATCTGAACCCAACCACAATTTCTTTACGGCGGTCAAAGGTAACTTCTCCCGGTCCAGCGAAAATACCAATTAAGGGCTGCCAGCTCATACCATCTAATGAGGCGATCTGAACTTCTGTATCCAGTGCCAACAGGGAAATGGTGCCATCACCCGCAGGCAGAGCATGGGATACGTTTCCTCCAATCGTAGCTACGTTTCTGACCTGAGGACCACCTATCAAACCACAACCTTCAACAACACAGCGGGCATGTTCAGAGAGATCTGAATTGTGAATGATGTCATTGTGAGTAACTGCAGCCCCTAGATATAGATAATCATCCTTGATAACAATCTGTCCCATTTCAGCGATTTCAGAGACGTCAATCAGCGTATCCACGGGATCATGCCGGCTCTGGCGCAGTTCCAGCAGCAGATCTGTGCCGCC
>CAYUXO010000023.1:0-34144 GCA_964448865.1 uncultured Anaerolineales bacterium | reverse complement strand
ACCCTGAATACGAGTCCTGAGATCCTTTTTAGCATCGGTGATCCAGGATTTCACCAGTTTTTCTTGATCCTTGAAATCCTTTTTACGATTCAACCTGAAGTCAGCCAGGCTGGTTTCAAAATCATCCACCTGGGCCATAGATGTCCTTAACCGGGTGATATCACTATCAACAACCTGATATTTTTTATCTGTAGCAGTAAGTTTTTCTTCCAGGTCCAAAAGGCGTCCTTCAAGCTCAGAAATGATAGTTTTGTCTTTCCGTCTTTCACCATCCAGCCATTTAATCCGCTTCTCCAGCTGTTCGTTATCCATGAATATTCTCCTCAAATGGTATTCGGTCAAGCATTGAGATTATATCTCAAAAAATATCTGAACGTTTGGCTCAACAGGTACACCAAAGCTCAAGAAGATAATAATAATTCTGCAATAGATTGGGAAATTTTTATCAGGACTTGAGGAATAAATCCCAGCAGGATCAAAATCAAGTTAAGCCCCACTAGCAAAAACCGATAAAACGGTCTGCTAGCAATTAATACTGTTTCTTCTCCAGAATTCCTGGTGATCAGGCCGAAGATCCTCAACCCCCCAATAAACAGTCCAGACGACGCTGCCAGATAAAAGATGGAAATCCAGAGAGGATAAGAACTCAAACCAGATCCAAGCGCCCAGTAAAGGGGAAAGCCCGCCAAAAGCGGCATTCCAGCCAGACTGAAATATGCCACCAGCAACCCAGCTGAAGTAACCGGCCACTGCCAGGCACTGCCGGCAGCTTTTTCATAATCCAGTTCACCAATTACTCCCTGCAGATTTGACAGGGAGAGGGACCATATTCCCAGGGCGATGGTCTGGATGATAACCATTGCAAAAAAAAGCGGGAAACCCGCCTGGAATAAACTGATAGCCAGCAGAGAGCGGCCAATATCCGCCAGGACCAATGAAGCAGTTAATCGGCCAAGATGATTTGAAAAGACCGCCAGAATACCTCCGGTCCCGATCATCATTATTCCTGCAAACTGCAGCGCTCCTTGCAGACCAACTCCCTGGCCCAGCCATCCACCTTCAGTGATAAACCTGGTTCCAAACAAAATCACTCCCAGAAAATAGGTATTGAACACAAAACCACTTAGGAAAGGATGATTGCGCTCAGCCACCATGGGGATCCAGCTGATAAAAGGAAAAATAGCCAATAAGAAAGAGAATCCCAATCCGAGGATCAGCATGGATCGGGTTAACAATAGCTGGTCATCAGAATTCAGGTCGATCCAGCTCGCCAGCCAGGCCGCAAAGAGGATGAATAAGATCCCGAGGACCTGAAAGATCAGAAAGCGCATCACTCCGGGAGTAGGCTTGCTGCCTGGAGGTGACAATAGGACTACATAGGTCAAAGCCAGAAACGCAAAGAACAAGGAGCCATAAAATAAAGGCTCAACAGCAAACGCCGTCAGGATCAGGGTAATTCCTCCCAGTCCGAGAGGTATGGTTTGGATGGGGATGGTATTTGGCTCAAGCAGCAGGAACCAGAAAGCTGCTACGAGGAACAGCAGGGCCACTATGGGTCGATCAGGTTCTCCCAACACAAAACGTCTGCCAAAAACCAGCATCTGATCCGAAACGAGAATATCCCAAAATAGAAAATTAAATATCCTATCTACGGGAATGATAAGTGCAGATAGGGCCAGGATGAATCCTGTCCCTGTTCCAAGCCATTTCAGGGTAACCGGGCGATTGGTTAAGAAGAGCATCATCCCTGCAGTCAGCAGGGGCAGCAGGATCCAGATAATCGGAGTGCTCATCGGGATTCCTCCAGGTTGGAAGCCAGCAGAATATATGCTCCCACAAATGCCAGGCCGATGTTCATTATAGCCAGTAATCCGGTCATCAGTACCGATGCTTCCAGGGTGGCATACAGTATTTCAAATCCAGAAATGACTGTTAACAATCCAATTATGATCCGGATTGCCTCGCGAGACAAACCCAGCTGGAGCAATCCAAGACCCAGCAGCCATAGTCCACCTAAAACCTGCTGAGATGTAGCTCCCAGGAACCAGCGCAAAGCAGCTGGCACCATGGAATAAACAGCAAATCCAATCAGGATCGCCAAAAAACCCTTAAAGAATGTCTCCGGCAGACTGGCAGCAAGTCTGGTATCTTCTGCAGAAGCAGGGATATTTTCATAGGTAAGGAACAAGACTGCTGCCGCCATCCACCCCGCTACCAGTTTTACAACAGCAATTTCGATCGGCCAGCTGATGCTGACCAGGCTGAAAACCCCGATATATTGAATGGCCAGCAATCCAGTCATCCAGCGCCGGCTTTGGACCAATAAAATACCTGCCCCGCAAACGAATAGGAGAGCTGCCAGAAGGATTTGGATTAACCCGGTCACATCATTTATCCTCCCCCCAGGCTGATCAAGCTAATAATCAAAAAGGCTATCAACAAAGCCCAGATCAATCCACCTTCACCTTCAAATAAACCTGCCAGAATATTGATAACCTGATCGATGATCCCGGTGGATGTAGAAAGAGCACCTTTGAACGCAATTTCCAGCCTGTCGGGGCCTTTATCTAAAAACGGGGTTGATAATTCAGGCAGGCGGTATCCAATCAAAATAAATAAAACCATGATCCCCCCTGGAATCCAGGAAGAAAATGAAAAAGCCCCCAGATTAACGCTATCATCAATTAAGGTTGTACTGAACCCGATGATAAATTGAGTGAGAATAAGATTGGCGGCTCCAAAAATAAACGGGGTGCGTATCGTTCCGGATGGAAGTTGTTTAAGGACTATCTTCCCCACGCAGCCAGACAACAATGCTCCTCCTGCCAGCCCATATGCAGCTGCATACAAATAACCCTGGCCTCCAGCTCCGAATATATTCGCTCCGGACCAGGCTGGTAAAAATGGCAGGGTGAGGAATCCTAAACTGCCCAGAATCAGAACTAGGCTAACTTCTTTGATATTTGTAGTTTGCCTTCTCAATAAAAACCCGGGCAGCAGGAATACCAGGCCCCAGACTAAACCATCCTGCGGTGTTCCCAGAATGGCTGAGCCAGCAATGATTGCCAGGATACTTATAATCCAGGCTTTACCCGACTCTCTAATAAGAATTCCAATGATTGCAGCTGACAGAGCTATGATTGCCGGAACTGTTTGAGCCAACGTTCCAGGGTTTTCTCTCATAACCAATATACTACCCCGGAGCATTAACATTAAACCAATTGCCCCTGGCAGAAGTTCAGAATATATCCGCGGGATCAACTCTGGAGAATTCTTCACTCTCCCCCTTAAAAAACCAACCCATCCCAGGGAACTCAAGAATCCGGCAGCAATGAGAACAGGTCCTGCCTCAGGGATAAGCGAGGAAAAAGTCCCGCCAGAACTTTGGATTCCGCTCCCAAAAGTGGCCAAGAGAACCAGGAATGGGATCAGTAAACGGGCGATAATGGCCATCATTTTGCGCCGGGTCGTTTCACTCCTGTCAGCGCTGGTTATGAAGTTAATGATCAGGATAAGTTCAACTAGAGCAAGTATCAGCAGCAGTGTGTAAGGAGAATCTGCCAATAACCCCAGGTTGCAAATACCACCCAGTCCAGACAGCCAGGCCAATTGTTGGGGAGAATATTCCTGAAACAGGGCGGCGGCAAACAATATTGAGTTAATTGCCAGAATGAGCGAACTGGAAAAATTGTCCAGCGTAAACACAGTTGTGGGAAGAAGTTGTGATCCCACATCCCAGGCGAGATTAAGAGTATGTGCCGGATCCAATAAAAAAGCAAACAGGGATCCTATCCAGACAATTCCAGTGCTGACCATCATCCAGAACTGATATTTCTGGAGGTTAATCTCCAGCTTCCGAAATACATATATCAAGGCTGGATTCAAGATTAACAGTAAAACACAGAAGAATGAAATCAGGATCACTTAATTATTCCTGGAAAAGATAAACATCGGAGGTGTCAATTGTGTCCAGTATGTCTGCAATGGTACTTTTAGACTCAGGAAGGATCAGCTCAGGAGCAAGGTCGGCCAACGGGGCCAGCATAAAAGCCCTTTCAGTCAACCTCTCATGTGGAATGATCAGATTTTCCTGGACAATCACCTGATCACCATAAAGGAGAATATCAATATCCACTTCCCGGGGACCATATTTAAAACTCGGTTTTCTTCCAATTGATTTTTCAATATCTTTCAGGTAAGTCAATAAATCCCAAGGAGACAGGGAAGTCGTGACGGACAGCACCTGGTTTAAAAATCTGGGCTGCTCCTGGTATCCCCAGGGCTCTGTTTCATATATCGGGGATCTTTCGTTGACAATTACCTGGGGTGGGAGCAGATTATCAACAGCTATCAGATTCTTTTGACGGTCACCTAGATTTGACCCAAGTGACAAGAAAACCACTTGATTTTGATTAGTTTGCATGTCCGTATTCATAACCTCCCCATATTCAGCTTAAGGATAACACACCTGACTTGCCTGGTTCTCTAATATAAGCTGAAAGCAGCCACCTGGGGCTGGTTGCCAGCTACCTCGCGGTTTGGTATAATTTGCTCCGCTAAATAAATCTGGAGGGGTCGCATAGTCTGGCCTAGTGCGCGCGCTTGGAGAGCGCGTATTCCTCACGGAATCGTGGGTTCGAATCCCACCCCCTCCGCCTTATCCGTCGCTCAGTTAATAGCTGGGCGATTTTCATGTCTTGTTAATTAATAATGAAAGATCTCTCACGTGGAACAATTTTTCTGAACAGGAAGATTAAATGGGGCTCAACTCTGTCCAGAACACCCATTTTATCCCCAGATTTGGATTGGGGTATAATTACCTGTCAACGAGGTAATTGATCTGAATGAAATCCTTTCCCACAAAAACTCACCACCTACTGATCACTGCGGTACTGATAGGAATCATATTTCTTTCAGCATTAAGCTTTCCGGGACAATCCGCAGCCCGTCAGGGAACTCCTGAACCCATCCCAACCAGCACTCCCGCAGCTGAGGACGATCTTTCTCCTAGATCAGGAGATACTGAGGGATTGATGTGGGGAGCTGGAGTTATTCTGGTCATTATCTTGAGTGGAGTCCTTATCCAGCGTGTCACCGATAGACCGGATTCCGATCCGATCCAATAAAAAAACTTTTAATCACATATTGATGGAAATGATCGACCAACCACTTGGAGAACAAGTTTCCCGCTGATTGACACTCACAAAGGCCTTTGGTATCATGCCCACGAGCTTCGGGTGGGTCCGGCGCGGCAGAGACCTTTGAACTGTGTCAGGTCCGAAAGGAAGCAGCACTAAGGAGGACCCTCTGGGTGCCGCCGACCAGCCTGCCCGAGGCTTTTTACTTCTCTTGTAAATCTAATCACCATATCCATCCCAATATGAATCTTATCGATCAGATCAAGAAACCGCTCATTCAAAGAATTATTGCCGGCCTGACCGGTATTCTGGGTGTTTGCCTGATTATCCTGAGCCTGAACAAAACGGTATATTTAGTCGTCAATGGTGACCTCCAGGAATATAAAACTTATGCCATGACAGTGAAAGGTTTCCTGAGGAGCCATGATCTTCTCCCCGACGAAAATGATCGTGTGATGCCTGGTCCAGGGTCCTTTTTGTGGGGTAATGAAACAATTTTCCTGAATAATGCCAGGAAAATCATAATTGAAGCCGATGGAGAAGTAATTGAACTGAAAACCGCCGAAAAAAACCCTTACAATATCCTGTTGGAGGCCGGTCTGCTGCTTTACCCCAAAGACCGTTTGATTATCAACGGGGTGCCAGCCTCAAATACTACTGCCCTCTCTCCGGGAAAAGATCACCAAATACAGCTTTTTCGGGCAACATTGATTGTCCTGCAAATGGAAACAGGTACTCTACAATTCATCACTGATGGGGAAACCCTGGCTGAAGCCCTTGAAGGAGAAGGGATCGAGATCTTTGAAGCAGATCAGCTCTCCTACCCGCTGGAGACTTTTCTTGATGGCAGATCTTTGACAGTTGAATTAATCCGTGCCAAACCTCTTATGGTCCATTTAGCGGATGAAACCATCACAATCAGGACCACAGCAAATACGGTGGGTGCCGCCCTGGCAGGAGCTGGTCTGGCTCTGCAGGGACTGGATTACAGCAAACCTCCCGAAAACGATCCTCTACCGGAAAATGACCAGATTCAGGTTATCCGGGTTGAGGAGGAAATCCTCCTGAAACAGGAGCAGATCCAGTTTTCCAGTGAATATCAGGCGGCCAATGATTTGGAGTTGGATCAGCTCCAGATTCTATCCGGGGGGGAATATGGTTTATCTGCCCAGCGCCTGCGGATAACCTACGAGAATGGATCTGAAATATCCCGGGAACTTGAAAAAGAATGGATCATAAAAGAACCAGAACCGAGGATTATCGGATACGGTACCAAGGTTAATATTCAAATAGCCGATACACCGGACGGACAGATCACATACTGGCGAAAGATCACTGCCTGGGCCACTTCATATAACGCCTCTTGCCTGGGCTGTAATAATTTCACCTCCAGTGGAACCTTTCTTAAAAAAGGCTCTGTCGCAGTTACATTGGACTGGTATCGGTATATGAAATTCGATCAGGTTTATATTCCAGGATATGGATTTGGAAGAATTGAAGATGTTGGCATGGGGGTCTCCTGGAGTGTAAATTGGGTTGATTTAGGCTACCCAATAGACGAATATGTACCCTGGAGTGAAAACGTAACAGTTTACTTTCTGGCGCCTGCTCCACCGCCTGAAGATATCATGTATATCTTGTACTAAAAGATGACTGGGTTTACTTCGCTCAGGACAGGAGGAAGCTTCTCGCTTCCGACCGGGGACGGAAGACCGGGGTAAACACTGTATCCCTGTTACTTTGAACTACCAAAAAAAATAGCCTTACGCCTTACACTTCACCCCTTACGGCTTTCCTTCGCCGGCGCAAAATGCACTACGCCCCATTTCCCATCCACCAGCCAATTCTGATCTTGATTGTAAACATGCTGGATCTGATCTAAATCCAGACCAACCGCCAATTCAGCTTTTAATGTTCTCAAAGCAGCCAGGGGAACAGGCAAATAGTCGATCACTTGATGGAATGGCAGGGTAAAATCCCACTTCCTGTCTCCCAGCAAACGCCGATAATTGGCATCACCTTTACTGATCAGCAGAGTTGAATCTTTCAATCCTGCTTTCAAAACAGCCGGTAATTCCCACATCGCAAGAGGGGAATTCCAGAAATAATCTGCCTTAAGAAGGATTTTTTTCTCTTCCAGATATCCTTCTAAACGCTTCCCAAAAGATGAGATATGGTTTGATGACGATGATTTAAGATAGTCGACGGTTTTCTGAATATCCTCCTGGATTACATCAGAAACATATGTTGGGTGGGCTTTCAGGTGTAATATTATCGTTGAGGCTAAATCAGAAGCCAGTAGAACCTCCGCCAGCCCCAGATCGCTAACCAGCTCAAATCCGGCATTATCCAGCATGATATCCACCTGGCGGGGATGTTCTTTTGACTTGGTCAATGTTTTGATGATTTGTTTGCTGTGATCTTCCAGCAAGTGGTCTTTGAGGTTCTTTTTCGAGGTATATGTCGGATTTCCTTCAGCATCAGCCGGCCATAAGCTCAGGTCAGCCTGGTTGCCCCACAGTGAATAATACAGGCTGTCACGCAGAACCCGATCCAGATTTTCTACGAGTTCAATCCACCCCGTCAATAATTCCGCGTAATTCCTGATATCCCCATCGGCATTAATCAAACCCTGTTCTTTTTGGTATCTGAAAGGATCTGCCCTGGTGGAAAAATAACTCACCGCTTCCATGATCCTGCGGTAAAAGTAGTGTTCTGCGAATAACCAAGGAACTACCAACCAGTTCTTTCCCAGGTTCGGTTTGGTATAAACTTGCCAGGCCGCCAGGTCGGGCCCACCATCGTCCAATAAATGTCGGATACTACCGTTTATGATTTCGTCCTGGAGCCGGGTGATATTCTCAATAATCTCAGGGGGATATTGATTTTCATCAATCACTCGCTGAGAAATTTCCGGCAGCCTTTCGATGATCGTTGAATGAGCCCAGGAACCTGGTTCTGTGCTGAAAATCGGTGGGGGGTAATTTTGAGTCATTAATATTCTTTCTAAGACACGGTTTCCTCGGAGAAAACCATGTCCTCCATATATATATAATATTGATATAATCCCTGCAGATGAAGGACTCTACAGAACGACCTTCGGTTTCCGCTACCCTGAAAAAATATGGCATAAGGCCAGATAAGAACCTGGGTCAAAACTTCCTGACCGATCCAATCATTCTGAAAAAGATCTGTTCTATTGCCGAAGTGACAGAACAGGACCTTGTGCTGGAAATCGGCGCCGGACTGGGGCATCTTACCGCCCAATTAGCCGGGTCAGCCAGGCAGGTCATCGCCGTTGAGATGGATGATCGTCTTATTCCGCCCCTGAAAGAAGCCTTGTTATCCTTTGCTAATGTGCATATCATTCAGGGTGATATTCTTCAGCTGGATCCCGGCGATATTCTCCAGGAAAATGATTACCTGGTAGTCGCTAACATTCCCTACTATATCACATCCCGCATTATCCGAAATTTGCTGGAAACTGAGCACAAACCGAAACAAATAACCCTCACTATCCAATATGAAGTCGCTCAGCGGGTCTGCGCCCGAACCGGCAGATTAAGCCTTCTAGCTCTCAGCGTTTTAATGTATGGCGATCCCAGCCTGGAAATGAGGGTCCCTGCTGGAGCCTTTTATCCCGCTCCCAAGGTAGATTCTGCGGTTATCAAAATCGACCTCTATCCGGAACCATTGTTAACCGGATCACTTCAGAATCACTTCTTTACAGTCATCAAAGCCGGATTCCTGCATAAGCGAAAAACCCTGCGAAATTCCCTCTCAAAAGGCCTGAGATGGTCCCCCGGAAATGCGGCAGATTTATTGTCATCTGCCTCAGTTGATCCCAAGCGCAGAGCTGAAACTCTCAGCCTTGAGGAATGGCTTGAAGTTACTCATCAGTATGATAAGATAAGTTCAAATAAATAATTTCACAACAACACAAGGAACCCTGTATGTCAGATCCACGCCTTAAGAAACTCGCCGATTTGCTTGTCAATTACTCTATAAAAGTACAGCCGGAAGAATGGGTGCTCATCAACGGACACATGGTTGCCGAACCATTGATCAGTGAAGTGCTCCGGGCAGTCCTGGAAGCAGGCGGACGGCCCCAGGTACTGATGGGTTCAGACGATATCACCGAGTATTCACTCAAATATGCCAATGATGATCAGATCAGCTGGATTGCACCTACAGTGACAATGCTCTATGAGGAAGTTGATGTGATCATAGCCCTGAGAGCGTTTGATAATACCAGGCATATGGCTGGCATAGATCCCAAGAAACTTCAACTTCAAGCCCAGGCCAGCCAGGAGATAATGAAAACCTACATGGAGCGGTCAGCATCTGGTGATTTAAGGTGGACCCTAACCAATTACCCCTGCCCGGCCTACGCCCAGGATGCAGATATGAGCCTGAGGGAATACGAAGATTTTGTCTACAGCGCCACTTACTGTGACCAGGAAGATCCGGTGGCAGAATGGAATAGGATCCATGATGAACAGCAGATAGTGGTTGATTGGCTGAACGGTAAAAAAGAAGTGGTCCTCAAAAGTCCCAATGTGGATCTTTCCCTGTCAGTTGAAGGCCGAACCTTTATCAACTCCGACGGAACCCATAACATGCCCAGCGGTGAGGTTTTCACCAGTCCAGTGGAAGATTCTGCCAACGGTTGGGTCAAGTTCACCTATCCTGCTATTGAAAAAGGCAAAGAAGTCACCGGGATCCGCCTTGAATTCAAGGATGGCAAAGTTGTTAATGCTACAGCAGATAAAAATGAAGAATTCCTGCTGGCCATGCTGGACAGCGATGAAGGCGCCCGCTACCTGGGAGAATTTGCTATTGGAACCAACTATGGTATCCAGAAATTCACCAAGAGTATTCTCTATGATGAAAAGATCGGTGGGTCATTTCACCTGGCTGTCGGCTTTGGTTTTCCTGAAGCTGGCAGCAAAAATGTCTCCAGTATCCACTGGGACATGATCTGTGATGTCCGCGAGGACAGTGAAATTCACGTGGATGGAGAATTACTCTACAAAGACGGCAAATTCATGATCTGAAATCAATTGAAGATTGGAAATTGGAAATTCAACATCCTGTTGGTGATGTCTTCATGCTCGTTCCCAAGTAGACATCACCGTAATAAACAACGCCTCCTGTCTATAAGTTCACGAGGCGTTTTCTCATCCAGTTTTTGGAGATCAATTCCTGAAGGAATCAATATCTCAATTCTATATTGTATATTTTCAATTATTCACTAACTTTCCACTTTCTTCAATATAATCCAGACTTTGATGCCTGAAATAGGTGTTGTATAAAACGGAGTAATAGCCACCTTTTTCAAGCAGGGATTCATGTCTGCCTTCTTCGATGATCTTTCCTTCTTTCAAAACAATGATCCTGTCCGCTGATTTCACTGTTGATAGCCGGTGAGCGATCAGGATGCTGGTGCTGTCCTGCAGGATCATATCCAGGGCCTGTTGGATCTGCCGTTCTGTAAAGGGATCGATGCTGGCGGTAGCCTCATCAAGAATGAAAATTGCTGGATTCTGGATCAGCACCCGCAGCAGGGCAACCAGCTGTCGCTGACCCATGGAAAGCTGTCCACCCCTTTCTCCAACCTCTGTGTGCAGTCCATCCGGCAGGGTATCCAACCACTCCCCTTTGCCAATTTTATTGGCAAGGTTGGTCATTTCATTAATAGAACAATCCTGGCAGGCATAACGTATATTATCTGCCACAGTTCCAGAGAATAAAAAGGGGATTTGGGAGATCATCCCCAGCTGCTTGCGATAGCTGACCAAATCCAGGTCCCGGATGTCATGATCATCGATCATGATTCTTCCCGATTGGAATTCGTAAAATCTGGCAATTAATTTCGCAATGGATGATTTTCCGGCGCCGGTATGTCCCACCAGGGCGACACTTTCCCCCGGTTTAATGGCCAGATCAAAATCCTTGAAAATCCATTCATCATTCGTATATTGAAAATTTAGTCCTTCAATGCTGACTTTCCCTGATAATCTACCTGGAGGGAAATTCCCTGTCTGCACAACTGCTTGTTCAGCATCAATGAGAGCATAAACACGCTCGGCGGCTGCCAGCCCTGCCTGGACCTGGGCCCAGAATGATGCCAGGTTGAGGACCGGAAAAAAGAAACGGTCCAGGCTGACAATAAATAAGTACCAGGAACCAATTGTGACTATTCCCTGGGCTGCGTTCATGCCGCCAAAATAAACCATCATCGCGGTTCCCAACCCACCGAGCGCGTTCAGGACAGGGAAAACGATAGATAAAACGAATCCTCTCCTGACATTTATGCCATAGGACTCAAGGTTGGCTTCATTAAAATCTGCGAATATCTCGGATTCCTGGCGGAAATTTTTAGCTACCGCAATGCCGCTGACTGTTTCCTTGATAGTTGCGTTCACCTTTGCCATAGCCCGCATACCATCCCGGGTGACCGTTCGGGCAATACTCCTGAACCCCCTGGCAAGCAAAAAAATAAATGGCAGGAATGCCAGAATATAGAGGAATAAGCGAAATTCCAGTCTGGCTAAAACCACACCGAGAATGAGCGCCTGGATCATCTGGGCACCAAGGTCTGCCATAAGGATGATCAGCTGTCCGAACTCCCGGGTATCAGACGTTATCCGGGAGACAACTTTCCCGGATGAAAATTTATCATAAAAAGACAGGTCATGGTTGGCAGATGACTCAAAGGCATCTATTCTGAGAGCCATAAGCACATCAGACACCACTCTGACAGTCATCCTCCTTCTGATCCAGTTCCCACCCCAATTGACTAGAGCAGCCAGCATAACCAGTCCAACCAACAGGTTGATCATCGTGTCGTCTTGTTTGGTCGTTAAAAGGTCAATGCTGTTGGAAATAACCAACGGCAAGGATGCACTGGAAGCTCCTATAATGACCAGTAAGACCGATATCCAGACCAGCTTACCCTGATAGGGTGACAAATACTGAATGATGCGTTTCAGCAGTTCTTTGTCGCTGTATTCCCGATCATAAGCTTCGGTATCTAAATTTGAAAAGAATCCCATTTAGTAAATCCTCATCGCAATCAAGATCAATCCCTGAACAATTGGCTGTAATTTTCCGATTCTTCCATTAACTCATCATGAGTTCCTCTAGCGATGATTTCCCCCTGTCGGATCACCAGGATGAAATCAGCCCAACGGATCTGGGAAAGACGATGAGTGATGATCAGGGTCGTTCTGCCTTTGGCTGCTTCAAAAATCGCTTTTTGAATTTCATCCTCAGTTGCGCTATCAATCGAACTGGTGGAATCATCCAGGATCAGGATCCGCGGATCGGTCAGAAAAGCCCTGGCCAGGGCCAGGCGTTGACGCTGGCCACCAGATAGTGTCACCCCCCGTTCACCAAGCACGGTTTGATATCCATCTTTGAATGAAAGGATAAACTCATGCGCCTGGGCGGATTTTGCAGCTGTCTCAATTTCTGATTGGGTTGCACCCGGTTTTCCGAAAGCTATATTATTAGCGATAGAATCTGAAAACAGGAAAATGTCCTGTTCGATGATAGAGATTTGCTTGCGGAGTACTGCCAAATTCCAATCTCTCACATCAAGCTCATCCACAAGGATAGATCCAGTGGACACATCAAAAGTCCGGTTCACCAATTTCGCCAGGGTGGTTTTCCCCGAACCAGTCTGTCCAACCAAAGCAACGGTTTGACCCGGCTGAATTGAGAAGTTGATCTCTTTGAGCGATTCTTCCACCTCAGGATAGGCATACGAAACACCTTTGAACTGGATCTTTCCACTCATTTCTCCTTGAAATCCCCCCTGGTTTTGATCCAGCTCAGTTTCCCGATTAATTAATTCCAGGATCCGTCGGGCTCCAGCCACGCCCAGGGACACATGGGAATATGCAAATAATGACACAAAAGTTGGAAAACCGAGTAAACTCAGCAGGCCAAAGTAAGCGGCAATATCCCCAACCTCAATTAATCCCTGCCTGTACAGGAATATGGCATGGAATAATCCTCCCGCCTGAACTATGCCCATCACCAGCAAAGGCAAAAACCGAGCTTCCACATCACCCTGGTGAATTTCCTTATCGCGAAAATTGCGGGCGTTTCCCGCGAATAACTTCACTTCACTGGCTTCTTCCGCCATGCCTTTTACCGTCTCTATACCATCAATGGCTTCCGCCAAACGAGAATTTAATGTTCCAAAAGCTTTTCTGACCGAATCTGTAATAGGTTGAAGCTCATAAAGATACTGCCACAGCGCCAGAATATATAAGAACAGGAAAGTCAGGGGAGCAGCAATCAGAGAGGGATGATATTGGGCTGCAAATATGATCGGCATAAAAATGAAATTAGCCGATCCAACTACCAGGTTCAACCCGGGGCTAAACATGAAGTTGATCTCCCGAACATCATTGGTGGCCCTGGCCATGACATCACCAACTGGCAGAAGGCTGTGGTAGGTCATACTTTTTCCTAGCAGGCTGGTATAGAATTCATGCCTGATATCACGTTCCATGCGCTGTCCCAGCAGCTCGGCACTGAAATTCCTTCCCAGCTGCAGAATTCCCCGTATAACTTGGGTCACAATAATGATCAACGCAAACCGCAGCAAGGAGTCCGTCCTGGGAGGTGATTCCAACAGGTTATTTAATGCCAGACCGATAATGATAGGGACCACTGAAGCCAGGGAAGCGTTACCAATCGCTCCAACGAGCATGGTTAATCCCAGGTACCAATATTTCCAGAAATGAGCTGTTAGCCAGCGGAGAGGATTTTTCCGGTTTTTAATTATGACCTGGGAAATTTGATATTCCTCAGGAAGTGAAAACTCACTGGTCACCTTTTCCATATTATCCATGCTTCTTTCCAGTCGTTGAATCCTTCATTTCATCAGGAAAAACCAGTTCTTTGGTTATTCTAAATGGTCCAAATGAATCCAGATCATCAGCGTCGACATCAGAAACTTCCTCCGTGGAAGGATCCACCAGGTAAAATAAGCCCGAAAATCCTAATAGAATAAGATCTTCATCAGCGCTGGAAGTTTGTTCCCTTATATATGTTGAGAACTCAAGAAAACCTGCCCGGGTTTCCGGATAAATTTCAAATAACCGCTGATAGGCGCCCTGAAACTCTTTTTTATAATGCTGGCTGACAAGGTTAAGATTGCTAATTATCCAGCATTGATCCCGAAAATCCCGGTAATATGCCAGACCGGAAAATTCGCCGCTGCTGCTCAGATAAGGGTAAAAGGGGAAAGCCCGGCAGGTTATGGATCGGAAGGGACGCTGGCAGCGCTGGTATCCAAGACATTCAAGGGTAACCTGCCCACTTTGAAGGCTCTGCTGGAGATCATCAGAGTCGCCTTCCTGGCCACCCTGCCAGAGATGCCACAAATCGGTTGCTTTGCTCAGATATGCCCATTCTTCATCATATGCTGCAGGAACCAGAAGCTGGATATCGCAGCAGACAGGAACTCCATAATCATTATATGGTCCGCATTTTTCTCCACAATCAAGGTCTGTGAGAGGTTCCGAAAATATTTTGTACAGATCCTCAAATAAAAGGCCATCAGGCGGTCCATTCATATCAGGACCTAGCCTCATCTGATATCGTCTGGCGAATAAAATCCAGGGCTTTTTCGCGGGAATCCACAGCAACGCTAACCTGGGCTTCCCTTAAATCCTCCAACAACTGACCCACCCGTGGGCCAGGTTCAATATTAAATTCACTCTGGAGGTCATGCCCGTTGAGCAGTGGTGGCGGATCCACCACCTGGTCTCTTTTATCCCACCACCCTTCCAATAAGTCACGGGCTGTATCCACTGCGTTCAGCCATTTATCATCCTTAACATAGTCGATCCCTCCCATCAAATCAGCCAGTCCGAGGAAAATTCCTTCAACTCCCCCAGGGCCATAACTCCGGAAATACCTGTACATTGAAAGGGGAGGTAGTTTTCCCCCTATTGTCAAAAGCGACAGAAATTCATTTGCCGCCCGGAAAGATTTCAGTAACCGGTCATTTTCCTGGTTGCTAAGAGGAATTCCTTGAGGTCTCAATTGGTTCTGTTCATCTTCCCGGTTTGAATAAAGCAGGGGGACCAAAAATGACAGTTGATAAATCGAGCGCCCTGGAACCGGTTCTTCGTCCAGGTGTTCTTGGATTTCTGCCCGGTATCTGCCCAGGCGGTGAATAAATAAACCCAGCGACAAGTTGGCAGCGCTGTCCTGATCGTGTTTACTTGTCAGCAGCGTCCAGAATGTTTCCAGCCCTCGAATGATATGTCTCTGTTTTGAAGTTAACTCAGACGGCATGATTAATGAATAGGTTCCCAACTGGTTGAGGGAGGTCAAAGCGGCAGTCTGATGGGGGCCAGCCAGAATTCGGAATAATTCATCCCGGATTCTTTCCGGTGAAACTCCCTGAAGCAAGTGTTGATGCTGACGGATCTGGTCCCGGGTCTCTAAAAGAATTCTGAGCTTGAACTGGGCAGCCAATCTGACAGCCCGCAGACAGCGCAGAGGATCATCCTGGAGAGCACCGGTTGTAGTAGATCGGATCACGCCATCTTTGAGATCCTGAGCTCCCTGGAAAGGATCGATGATCTTGTCTTCCTGGAGGATATCCATTGCCATCGAAGTGATAGTAAAGTCCCGGGCTTTAAGATCCTCTTCAATGGATCCCCCCTGAAAAAGCGTAAAATCAACAATCAATCTCTGCCCTTTCTCATCAGTTAAAATCACCCGGGCAGTTTGTCTTTCCTGATCCAGGATAAAAAAATCACCTTCCAGTTGATCAGCAACTTTCCGGGCCAACTTGATGGCATTTCCCGGCAGCGCAAAATCAAGATCCCGGACAGGTTTGGAGAGCAATAAATCCCGTATTGCTCCACCAACCAGATATCCGCCAGAGGATTTAATCACCTCCACGACTTGATAATAGAGCTCTGGGAAAATTGTTTTTTGAATCATAATTAAATCCCAGGATGAATTGAGTAGTTTCCCAACCTTTCCCAGGGATAAATATTGTCCCTGTAAATTAATTCCAAGGCTTTTCTCTCCTCAGAATTCAAACGCCCCCTTGTTGAAGATCAATAAATTCAGATCAGTTAATGGGCCGGAGGAGTGTATTTATCCTCATCGACGACTCCGATAAAGGGCAGCTCCCGGTAAAACTCATCCAGATCCAGTCCATATCCAAATACATATTTATTGGGAATTACAAAACCAACATAGTCTAGAGGCACATCCGTTTCCCGTCTTTCTGCTTTATCCAACAGGGTGCAAACTTTCAGAGAGGCTGGATGGCGGGTGGCCAACAGCCCCATGACTGATGACAGGGTATGACCGCTGTCAACGATGTCCTCTACCAGTATCACGTTGCGTCCCTGGATATTATCTCTCAGATCCATGGTTAAGCGCACCTGACCGGAGGATTCTCGATCCCCAACTCCATAGGACGAGATAGCCATAAAGTCAATGGAATGGGGCACAGAGATCGCCCGCATTAGATCAGTCAAGAATAAAACTCCACCGCGCAGAATGCAGACCAGATGTAAATCCTGACCTTGATAATCCTGACTAATTTGATCACCTAATTCTTTGATTTTGTCCTGGAGCTGCTTTTCAGGAATCAATATCTCGCTCAGAAAATCTTCGTATGGTCGCATCATAATCCCTTCTTTCCCCTGGGTACTTGATGATGGATTCGGCAGCGGGCTTCATACATCTCAGAAGCGCCAACAATAATAATAGGATCATCAAAGTAAGCTGGCTCACCATTTACCAGGCGCTGGGTCCTGGTGGCCTGTTCACCGCAAACCATGCAAATAGCATGCAGTTTATCCACGACCTCCGCCTGAGATAAAAGCAAAGGCATCTGGCCAAAGGGAATTCCCCTGAAGTCCATGTCTAAACCTCCTACAATAACCCGGATACCCTTATCCACTAAATCCTGAACAACCGTTACGATCTCTTCATCAAAGAATTGAGCTTCATCAATTGCAATCAAAGTTACGTGATCGAGCAAAAGGGCTGAAATTTCAGTGATGTTCTCAATTGGACAGGCATCATATTCATTGCCCGCGTGGGAGGTAACTTTTTCACTGCTGTACCTTATATCAAACCCGGGTTTAAATACCTGGATCTTTTGTTTAGCGATAATTGCCCGGCGCAGTCTGCGCAGCATCTCATCTGTCTTTCCGCAAAACATCGGACCAGTGATAACTTCCAACCTGCCACGATGATGTTTCATTTTTTCCTTCCTTATATTATTTGTGGATTAATCAGTTAAATAAATACAGGCAGAGAACTCTGCCTGTATTTTATCAAAAGTTTATTATCTTGACCTTAAACTGTGATCTCTTCAGCGGCTTCAGGGATTTCAAATCCTCCAGCTCGCAAAGCTTTTTTCAAATCAATCAGGGATTTACGGCCAAAACCCTTGATATCCAGAAGAGCCTTGTCGCCATTTTCCAACAGATTGAGCAGATCCAGAACAGTGATGATTTTGGCATCCACCAGAGAGTTGGTCACGCGAGTACCCAGTTCAAGGGTTTCTACTGAAACATCAGCATTTGCCTTTTCAGTATCTCGGGTTTCTTTCTCTTTCTGGTAATCTTCATGAATCTTTAACTTCTTATAGAAGCGATCGACCTGACCTTCAGTATCAACAATGCGCTGTTCTCCAGTGAAAAATGGATGGCAGGCAGAGCATACATCAGTCCGGACTGTTTCCTGGGTTGATCCTGTTTTCCAGGTGTTTCCGCAGGCACAGGTCATCGTGGCTTCAGGATAATATGTCGGGTGAATTCCTTCTTTCATGATAACAATCCTTATTGTCTCACAGATAATACGTTGACGCGTTTTTTTCCACCGCGGAAATTCTGGTAGGAAACATACCCATCCGCAGTTGCAAACAGAGTATCATCACCACCACGTCCAACATTCTCACCGGGATGGATCCTGGTACCGCGCTGGCGAACTAGAATATTTCCCGAACGTACTTTTTCGCCGCCATATTTCTTAACGCCTAATCTTTTGGAATTACTATCTCGACCATTGCGGGTTGAACCGCCACCTGTTTTATGAGCCATCTTTTTCTCCTGACTTTTTTACGATCTTGTCTACCCGGAGCAAGGTATATTGCTGACGGTGACCCTGTCTCTTGCGGTAGCGAACCTTGGGTTTGTATTTAAACACCCGGATTTTTGGACCTTTAACCTGTCCGGTGACAGTTGTCTCAACTTTAGCTCCCTTTACTAATGGGGTTCCAATGGAAACTTTCTTTTTCCCATCAGCAATAAAGAGGACTTCATCCAGAACAACTTTTTTATCTATTTCGTGGGGTAGTTTATCAACCTGGATGATTTCTCCAGGCACAACTTTATACTGCTTCCCGCTGCATATTGCAATTGCATACTTCATCTATCTTCCTCCAATCTTCACTTCACCGGCCTTCCCGTGTGTTGTTTCTTAATCCACAGGATTCCGGGGAAGTTGGGGGTATTAATCCATGCCAAAAGGCTGCCGAAGGACCTATTCCTTCAATGCCGTGCCATTATACCAGACGCTCAGTGACTGTCAATGAATAAGGGGGATCTGCCTCCTCTAAGCTAATAATGTACAAATCACCTGATAATCATTCACTCAGGAGCTGAATCTTGTCACTATACCAGATAGAAATCATCTCCTATAATGGCATTGGATCAACCAAAACGAGGTTTTCCCGGTCATTTTTGGTTTGTGATATAAATGTACCGGAAAAACCAATTTATTGGATAGTTTTACCTCCAAAAGGAGAAATGTTAATGGCAGTTACCGGATGGATTGTTGTGAATGACACATACTGCAAAGGGTGCAGTCTTTGCATCTATGCCTGCCCCCAGGATGTCTTGCAGTTAGATATGAGTCGGCTCACACCGAAGGGATATCATCCAGCACAAATGACTGAAGAAACCTGCACTGGATGCGGTATCTGCGCTGTAGTTTGTCCGGATGCCGCAATCACAGTTTATCGAGAAAAACCTGAAAGAAAAACCAGGAGGTAGTGCCAGTGGTAAAAGAATTATTAAAAGGTAACCACGCTTTTGCAGAAGCAGCCATCCGTGCGGGAGTGGAAGCATTTTACGGGTATCCCATCACTCCTTCAACGGAATTTTTGGAGTACATGGCCAAGCGCATGCCCGCCCTTGGCAGAGCATTTGTCCAAGCGGAAAGTGAAGTTTCTGCCATCAATATGGTCTATGGCGCAGCCTGTACAGGCAAAAGAGTAATGACGGCATCGTCCAGCCCTGGCGTAAGCCTGATGATGGAAGGCATATCCTATATAGCCGGAACAGAAGTACCTGCCGTAGTTGTCAATGTCATGAGGGGAGGCCCGGGATTGGGAAATATCGCACCTTCCCAGGGAGATTATTTCCAGATGGTCAAAGGCGGTGGGCACGGGGATTATTTCCCGATCGTTCTCGCTCCCGCCAGTGTCCAGGAAGCTATAGACTACATCAGCCTGGCTTTTGATCTGGCTGAAAAATATCTATCAATAGTTCATGTCATTGTTGACGGCAATATAGGGCAGATGATGGAGCCGGCAGAACTTCCTCCCATGAAGGACCTACCGGATAAAGTCCCCGATTGGGCTGTTTCTGGAGCTAAAGGGAGAGATCCTAATATACTCACATCCATTTATATCGATCCTGAGGAGGAGGAGGTCACAAACCTGCGCCTGCTCAAACGCTGGAAAGAGATCGAAAAGAATGAAGTGATCTATGATGAAATGGATGTCGATGATGCGGAATTCCTGGTGATCGGATTTGGAACGGCCGGAAGAGTGGCTTCTTCTGCAATACGTGAAGCCAGGGAAGAAGGCATAAAAGCCGGCCTGCTGCGGCCAATAACACTGGCGCCATTCCCCCAAAAGCGTCTGTTGGAATTAACCAAAAAAGTAAAAAGAATCTTAGTTGTTGAAATGAATTCAGGAATGATGCTGGACGATGTCATGAAAATCGTTCAGGGCCAGGTGCCGATTGAGTTTTACGGCCGGATGGGAGGTGTCACTCCCTTGCCCGATGAAATCCTGGAGGAAATCAGGCGCGTGTCCACCAATCAAGCCCCCGGCGCGGAAGATCCCCGGGATAAATGGATGGTTCGCCTGGAAAAGAAGATATCAGGAGACAAATAATGGACCCAACTACAGAAGTTGTTTTTCAGCGTCCAGAATCATTTACAGAAGTTCACACCCACTACTGCCCCGGATGCACCCATGGTGTTGCCCACCGCTTGGTTGCAGAGGTGATTGACGAGATGGGCTTGCGTGAAAAAACCATCGGCGTTGCCCCGGTCGGCTGTTCAGTTTTTGCCTATAAATACTTTAATATGGATTTTGTGGAAGCCGCTCACGGCCGCGCTCCAGCAATGGCTACGGGTATCAAACGGGTTCTACCTGAAAATACTGTTTTCACCTATCAGGGAGATGGCGACCTGGCTTCAATTGGCATGGCTGAAATCATGCACGCGGCTGTCAGGGGAGAGAACATCACAGTTATATTTATCAACAACGCTATCTACGGTATGACAGGCGGACAAATGGCGCCAACCACCCTGGAGGGCATGAAAACCACCTCATCCCCCTTTGGTCGTGATGTCGAAATGACCGGGCACCCCATCCGCATGTCAGAGATCTTATCAATTCTGGATGGTGCCAGTTATGTGGTCAGGCGCAGCCTGCACGACGCTGCCAATATCAGAAAATCGAAAAAAGCTATTAGGCTGGCATTTGAAGCCCAGGAGAGAGGACTCGGTTTTTCAATGGTAGAACTGCTCTCCACCTGCCCAACCAACTGGAAGATCGACCCCCAGGAATCCCTGGAATTCGTTAAAGAACAAATGGTCCCGGTATTCCCTCTGGGAGATTACAAAGTCTCCGAGGTTCTGCAATCACTGAAGGTTTAAGGAGCTCACAGGTATGGAAGAAACCAGTATTATTATTTCCGGATTTGGCGGTCAAGGAACTCTGTTCGCGGGCCAGGTTCTAGCCTATGCCTCCATGGATAATGGACTCAATGTTACCTGGATTCCGTCCTATGGACCAGAGATGCGGGGTGGAACTGCCAACTGCACTGTGATTGTGTCCAGTGAAACTATCGGATCACCCCTTGTCCGGTATCCGGATACGGTCTTGGCACTCAACCTACCCTCGGTTGATAAATATGAGACCCTGATACCGGATGATGGGGTGTTGATTGCCAACTCTTCATTGATGAACAGGGAAATCAAACGTAAATCGATCCATTCTCTGCTGATCCCTGCCAACGAAATAGCCGAGGAACTAGGCCTGGGTCGATTGGCAAATATGATCATGGTGGGAGCTTTGATTGCTGCCAAGCCGTTCTTGCCGCTGGATGCGATCAAGAAAACCCTGAAAAAGCATCTCCCGGAGCGCCATCAAAAAACCCTGCCAATGAACTATGCTGCCATGGATAAAGGTTTTAAGTTCGCAGAAGATAATCTTTAAGACCAAAGGGATCGGATCCCTCTTTAACAAGAATAAAAAAAGCGGTGCTGTTTGCAGCACCGCTTTTTTAGTATCTCAATTTATATCAATCTGCAGCGGGAAGGGCTTCAGCTGGAGAAGCAGCCGGACCGCCTTCACTCACATTATAGGCCTGTCCCCAGAGGTGGCCATTTACGGCCATAGAATACACCATTGTGAAGAGCACACCGATGACACAAGCGATCGACCCAAGGGATGCAACCAGGCTGGCAATAATACCACCCAGCAACACCATACCGTAGGTTCCCAAATTATCCTTAACCATGCCAAAGATTGCGCCCAGTTTAAAGGCTTCCCCAAGCTCACCTGTTGCGGCATATCTACCCACAGCAGCAGGCAGTACCAGATAAGCAGCCAGGCTGTAAAGGAAGGTGAAACATCCAAAACAAACAGTTACTATAGTGAAAACAGTGAGCAAAGTTTCATCCGCATTTTCGTACAGGAAGGGAAGGGAAGAACAGATCTGGACCAGGATGACGGGAAGTAGATAAACAAATGCAATTAAGAACACCAGGAATCCCTTGGTCAGATAACCGCCGAAATCGCTCCAATCGGGCAGAACTTCCACATCACCTTTAATAACCCTTTTAGTTACTTCCAAGCCGTAACCAATCACCAGGAAAATACCAATGACTGGAATCAGGGAAAGCAACCCCCCCAGAGCTATTTTTTTAAGCCAATCTTCATCTTCAAATACAAATGTAAATGCTTTTCCAAAATCCATTTCCTCTCTCCTTTTTTCTTCTACTGAACAATTAGATAATTTCGTCCAACTTATAGAATAATAACATGATTTTAACTACAGGGATCCGGTCCCTAAAAACAAAAAAAGAGCAAAGGATTTTGAACTGAACCCCAAAAACAGGACAATAATAAAGACACCTCTCGGAAAATATCAATTTGGGAGGTGTTTTTCATATAGCCAGGATTGAAATCCCTCCTGCTGGCAGTGCCGGGCGTTCCTCCAGGGACGCTAAGGTTTCCCGCTGTAAATATGATTGGAGTAAATCATCTCGTCGACGCAGGTCGACGATTGGCGCCAGCCCATCTGAGGAATTCATTCCCTGAGGAGAGGAAGATTATTACAGCCTGTTATTCCCAGGATAAAAATAAACCAAACTGACGCCCTTGGAATTCAGACGTCAGTTTGTATAATTACCCATGAGAGGGTTTTTATTTATTTGTCCACCTCATGGGGTGCACTACATTTACCTTTGCCCTTTTTATTTCATTGTGTAAACCTAATTTACTGCCGATTGTTCAAGGCCGACTGGGCTGCAGCCAACCTGGCAACCGGGACGCGGAACGGGGAACAACTGACATAATCAAGCCCGATCCGGTAGCACCAATCAATCGATTCCGGGTCTCCACCGTGTTCACCGCAAATACCCACTTCAAGATCGATCCGGGTGCCCCGGCCTTTCTTGACTGTCAGATCCATCAGCTGGCCCACTCCCTGGATGTCAATGGTCTGGAAGGGATTCTTGGGCAGAATCTCATCTTCCACGTACTTGACCAGGAAGTTGCGCTCGGCATCATCACGGCTGTAACCGAAGGTGAATTGGGTCAGGTCGTTGGTCCCGAAAGAGAAGAATTCAGCTGTTTCCGCGATCTCGTCAGCGGTTAAGCCGGCCCGGGGAATCTCGATCATAGTGCCGAATTTATAATCAAATTTCACACCTTTCTCTTCCATCACCTCTGCGGCAATTTTTTCCAGTTTAGGCTGGATAAAATGCAGCTCGTTGATGTGGCCGGTAAGGGGAATCATCACCTCAGGATGAGGTTCGAAGCCGCGCAATTTCACATCAGCAGCGGCTTCAAATATAGCCCGTACCTGCATACTGACGATTTCAGGCATCATTACACTCAAGCGCACGCCGCGAAGTCCCATCATCGGGTTGCTTTCGTGCAAACCTTGAATATTGGCCAGTAGATCCTCTTTTTCCTGATCAACCTTATTCTGGATGCGATTGGAGATAACCTCTTCCAGCAATTCACCTTCATCGGGCATAAATTCATGCAGCGGGGGATCGATCAAACGGATGATAACCGGCAGGCCTGTCATAGCTTCAAAGAGTCCATCAAAATCGCTGCGCTGATAAGGAAGCAGTTTATCCAGGGCAGCCTGGCGGTCTTCGACATTATCAGAAAGGATCATCTGCTGTACAACGGGAAGCCGCTCGGGCTCAAAGAACATGTGCTCGGTTCGGCACAGACCAATACCCTGGGCGCCGTATGAGCGGGCCCGGCGGGCATCTTCAGGATAATCAGCGTTGGCCCAGACCATCAAACCACGGGTTGGCCAACCTTCCGGAGCAGTCCGGATATCCTTGACAGCTGAAATCTCATCTGCCCAAGTCAAGAGCTCCATCAGTTCGGTCTGCTCGTCCAGGGTGGGAGCAACTGAAGGAATTTCACCCAGGAACACTTCACCGGTTGTGCCATCAACAGAGAGGTAGTCCCCCTCTTTGACGGTGACACCGCCAGCAGTAAGGGTGCGGTCCTTCATATTTATTTTAATATCAGAGGCACCTACCACACACGGAATACCAAACTGCCGGGCAACAACCGCGGCATGGGAAGTGGCTCCACCTTCGCTGGTGAGAATACCTTTGGAGGCCAACATACCGTGGACATCATCCGGTTTTGTGAAAGGACGGACCATAATGACATCCTGGCCTTCTTTTGCTTTTTCCTCTGTGGTATCGGCGTCAAAATAAATCCGTCCCACAGCCGCGCCCGGGGAAGCGTTCACGCCCGTTCCAATCATTTTCCCTTCATCATCGGCTTTGGATTTGGCATCATTATCAAATTGAGGATGCAGCAGGGTATCCACCTGGGTGGGTTCCACACGCATGACTGCTTCTTCTTTGCTGATCAAACCCTCAGCAACCATGTCAACCGCAATCTGTACTTCTGCTTTGGCAGTTCGTTTTCCATCACGGGTTTGCAGCATCCATAATTTTCCGCGCTCAATGGTGAACTCGACATCCTGCATATCCCGGTAATGTGTTTCCAGTTTCTTAGTGATATCCTGGAATTCCTTATATACCTCGGGCATATCACTGTTAAGTTTATCGATGTCATCAGCATTGCGTATACCGGCAACCACATCCTCACCCTGGGCGTTGAGCAAGTACTCTCCCCAGAGTTTGTTTTCACCGGTGGAAGGATTGCGGGTGAAGGCTACACCTGTTCCGGAAGCTTCTTCCATATTTCCAAAAACCATGGTCATGACGTTTACTGCGGTTCCCAGGTCATGGGGAATTCCGGCAGCGTTGCGGTAATCAATAGCACGTTTACCATTCCAGGAGGCAAACACAGCCTCGGTGGCCAGGCGCAGCTGCTCTGCAGGATCCTGCGGGAAATCAAAACCTTTTTCTTTTTTTACAATTTTCTGGAATTCCGAAGTCAGTTTTTTCCAATCTTCAGCATCCAAATCTGTATCAAGGGCAGCGCCTTTTTCTTTTTTATACTCATTGAGGGTGTCCTCAAATAATTCGTCATTTATGCCCAATACAACTGAGCCGAACATCTGAACCAGGCGCCGATAGGCGTCATAAACAAATCTTTCGTCTCCCGTCAGAGCAACCATACCTTTGGCAGTTTCATCGTTGAGACCAATATTCAGGACAGTGTCCATCATACCGGGCATGGATTTTACCGCTCCAGACCGGCAGGATACCAGGAGAGGATTTTCAACATCACCGAATTTCTTCTCGGTAAGCTCCTCAATTGCTTTCATGGCCGCGAGTTCCTGGTCCCACATACCTCCGGGGAATTTTTCTCCTCCATCGATATAGGCATTGCAGGCTTCGGTAGTAACTGTAAATCCGGGGGGAACCGGAACACCGATCCTGGTCATATCTGCCAGGTTGGCACCCTTTCCGCCCAGCAATCCGCGCACCTTCTCCCACACACCACCAACATGTTTTTCTGCTTCTTCAACTTGCTGGAATGTATAGACCCATTTCTGGTCTGTCATTATAATCCTCCTGCTCCATTACTTGGTTATATAATAATTACTTTGGAGTTAAGCCTCCAAGCGTAGTATTTTACCATTTATTTATTACAACTTTCGTTTTACACGTTTAAATAATCGAACTCAGGCCAACCAAAATCCCTGCCAGGGATCAATGGCTATATCCAAACCGGAATCAGAGACCTTAAACTCCCCCCCAGATAATTCGTCCCGCACGATCTGGCCATCTTTCCAATCTAATTTTTCCACCGGGAGATGGAAATTTCGACGGGTATCGCCGGTATTCAATACCACCAGCAGACTCTCTTCTGCCTGGGTCCTGGCAAAACTGTAGCCATTCTTTTTCCCATCCACCAAGATTTCCTGGTAAGTTCCTCCCCGCAGAGCCTGCCGTTTTTTACGGATGGAGATCAAGCCCTGAATAAATTTTCGTAAATCCTTATCCCATCCATTTTCATCCCAGGGAAAGGCTTTCCGGCAGTCAGGATCTTTCCCGCCATCCAATCCGATTTCATCACCATAATAAATCGCCGGCGCGCCCGGATAGGCCAGTAAAAACTGGTAGGCCAATTTCAGTTTATCGATCCGCCCTTCCAGTTCGGTTTTTATCCGAACAGTGTCATGGGACCCCAGGGGATTGTACATGGCAAAAACGTTCTCCCGGGCATAGCGGTTGAGCTGGCCGTTGATCTTCTCTGAGAATTCTTCGGTGGTCATTGAACCCATCAATAAACCAATGATCCCTTCGCGGATGGGGTAATTCATCAGCCCGTCAAAGCTTTTCTCACCCACCCATCTCGGGTCACCATCCCAGATCTCACCCACCAGGTAGGCATCAGGATTTTCAGTCTTAACCACATTTCTGAATTCCTCCCAGAAATTTTCATCATCGATCTCATTGGGAACATCCAACCTCCACCCATCCGCCCCCAACCTGATCCAGTAGCGGGCTACGTCAAATATATAATTTCGGACGAGGGGATTATCGGTATTGAATTTAGGCAGGCTCTTGAATTTCCACCAGGCTTCATAATCGCCTGCATCCCCAGGTGAATAAGCATCAAGCGGCACATTATTCAAATGGAACCAGTTAAGATAAGGTGAGTGGTTTTGATTTTCCAGCACATCATTAAAAGCAAAAAAACCTCTTCCGCAGTGATTAAATACACCGTCTATTACCACCCTGATATCATTTTGATGGGCAGCATCCAGCAAAGCCAGGAAATCCTCTTTCCGTCCCAATTTGGGATCTATCTGGTAATAATCGCTGGTATTGTAGCGGTGGTTGGATGTCGCCAAGAAAATGGGATTAAAATAGATCGCATTGATTCCCAGATCCAGCAGATAGTCAATTTTCTCTGTAACCCCCTGGAGATCCCCTCCCTGGAAATCCCAAATGGTCGGGGGTGATCCCCAGCTCTGTTTATTGGGAGGATCGTTGGCAGGATCGCCGTTTCGAAAACGGTCAGGGAATATCTGGTAAAAAACTGCGTCTTTAACCCAGTACGGTACGGTCATAAGTGAATATTTCCTTAAGCCTATTAACCAGGGGAAATTTTATCATCAGATAATGGAAATAGGCCTGCAAAATATGATAGGGGACAGATTCTGATTCGATTTCACAATAAACCAGGCAGGATCTTATGATTTCTGTCCATCTTCCAGCTCCTCAAATAATCCCTGGCAGGACCGCAGGACTATAACAAAGGTCCTTTCAAAGCCTTCTGGTCCTCCATAATAAGGATCCGGGACATCCAGATCTTCTGCTGTAAGGTGATCAAATTCGCGCATCAGGCGGATCTTCTCCCTCTGCTCTCTGGTTTGAGCTCTGCTGGACAAATATCGTAGATTGGCTTTATCCATGGCGATAATCAGGTCGAATCGATCCAGGTCTTCCCGTTGGAACTGCCTGGCCTGCCCGGTATATTCTAATCCTCTTTGGCTGGCAACCTGGCGCATACGGGAATCAGGCGGATCACCCACATGAAAAGCGGAGGTCCCGGCTGATTCCAGGTGATACTTCGACGTTAATCCTCCCTGCTGGATCAGATCCCGGAAAATATTTTCCGCTAAGGGACTGCGGATGATATTACCCAGGCATACAAAACATATCTTCATCTCAACTCCCATATCTCCTATATCCTACCATCTCCTTATTTATCGCTCACAAGAAACTGGTCCTCCATCTTTCTGAACACTTTTGCATCGTCCAGTGGTAAATCTCTCATCACCTCAAGAAACGCGGGGCGTAAATCCTTTATGACTACTTACAGATCGATGAGTTTGCCTGATCCATATAATCGTGTATAATAAGGAAAAGTCCAGGAAAATAACTGGATGAACGGTAAATTGAAGGACTGTTTATTTTAACAACTCCTTCAGTTCAAAGATAAATCCAATACGTTCTGATCAAAGGGTCAGGATAAACAATCGGGCCGGGAATATGGGAATATTCTCTCTCAATGAATTATTGAAAATTCCCTGAAGTTAAGACCTCAGCCCCTAAAATTAGGTCGCCAGGCAGAATAAGCGCGGCCGCGGTATTAATAAATCGATCTACCATCACAAAGTGGTATTGAAGTAGAAAACACATTGGCATTAAGAACGGATACCAAGTGGAAAAACAAACGCTGGGTACTTAAAGCATCATAGCTTAACAACGCTGATGTCCTGGCGTACCACAATGAAGGGTAATTGATCGGTAGTTAATTAACACAGCCGTGGCCGAAGATGGCGTCAACACGGCTGTTTTATGTTAACTGTTACAAAATTGGAACAACAGAAAAAAAAACCCGGGCGGGTTAATGTCTATCTTAATGGTGAATTCGCCTTCGGGATCTCCCGCGCGGTAGCTCCCTGGCTGGAAGAAGGAAAAGAGATCAGCCAACAGCATATCAATGATCTGCAAACCCGGGACTCAATTGAAAGCGGCTATCAACGCGCCTTGAATTTTCTCAGCTACCGGGGCCGTTCTGAGAAGGAAATCCGCCTCAATCTGCAAAAGCACCAGGTATCAGAAGAGCACATCGAGCTTGTGCTTGAAAAACTGCGTCAAAATACATTTGTGAATGATCTGGAATTTGCCCGGGAATGGGTCGAAAATCGGTCCAGATTTAAACCCCGCGGCAGAAGAGCCCTCTCCTCTGAATTATTCCAAAAAGGCATCGATCAGAATATCATTGATTTTGTCCTTGAGGATCTGGATGAAGAGCAATTAGCCCTGAAACTAGCCCGAAAAAAACTGTCCAAATTAAGTACTCTCGATCAAACTGCCTTTCAGAAAAAAATGTACGGCTATCTCTCAAGGCGGGGTTTTTCATATGGGATCAGCAAAGATATCATCTCCACTCTCTGGGAGGAGCTGGAACTGCAATCATAAAGATTTGTTTGTTATGAAACACTTTATCAATACTATTACCAAATCAAAGGGGCTTATACATGAACCCAACATTTATATTTATCAGTTTTGTTGCTCTCGTATTGGGATCCGTGCTTGGATTTTTCGTCAAGAACTACATGACAGCCCGCGAGACAGATAAAAAACAAACCAAAGCCAGCCAGATATTAAATGAATCTGAAAGAAAATCATCTGAACTGATCAAACAATCCCAGGACCGGGCAATTGAAATCACCCAGGCCGCAGAAAAAGATTCCCATAGTCGCCGGACCGAGATCACCCGCTTTGAAGAGCGTCTGCAAAGCCGGGGCGATCAGCTCGATAAACGAGCTGAAAAATTGGAGGATCGCGAGCACGCCATCAGCCAAAGACAAAGCTCCTTGGATAAAAAAGCCAATCAAGTGGAAGAACTTCACAATAATGTCTCCCTCGAGCTTGAGCGCGTCAGCCAGATGACCCAGGTAGAAGCCCGGGATCTGCTATTGGAACAAGTTGAACAGGAAGCCAGGAATGACATGTCCCGCATCGTCAGGGAAATCGAAGCTGAAGCCCAGGAACAAGGAGAGCGCAAAGCCCGCAAATTGATTGCTGATGCCATTCAGCGGGTTGCCTCGGACCACGTGGAAGAAGTCACTTCCTCAACAGTCCCACTGCCGTCAGACGATATGAAAGGCCGGATCATTGGCCGCAACGGGCGTAATATCCGGGCTTTTGAAACAGCAGCCGGAGTTGACGTGATCGTAGACGACACCCCGGAAGCAATTACCATCTCCTGTTTTGATTCCGTACGCAGGGAAATAGCCAAAAATGCCATGAAGAAGCTGATATTGGACGGCAGAATCCATCCAGCACATATCGAGAAGATCGTTGAAAAAGAAAAGGGTGAGATCGAAAAAGTGATCATGGAAGCTGGCGAACAGGCAGCTTATGAAGCTGGTGTTCCCGGTTTGCATACCGAGATCCTCAAGAAGCTGGGGCGTTTGAAATTTCGCACATCCTACGGACAGAACCAGCTGGCCCATGCCGTGGAATCAGCCCAGCTTGCCTCAGTGCTGGCATCTGAAATGGGCGCTGATGTAGAAATCGCCAAAGCTGGCGGACTGCTGCATGACCTCGGAAAAGCCATGGACCATAACGTGGAAGGAACCCACGCCCAGATCGGAGCTGAGTTTGCTGCCAGACATGGTGTTGGACCTAAAATTGTGAATGCCATGGCCTCCCACCACCATGAAGTTGAACAGGAAACTGTTGAGGCCATTATCGTAGAAGCCGCCGACGCTATCTCTGGTGCCCGTCCTGGTGCCCGCCGGGAAAGCCTGGAGCAGTATCTGAAACGGGTCCGGGCTCTGGAAGATGTGGCTAACTCTTATGACGGGGTTAAGAACAGCTATGCCCTTCAGGCCGGCCGTGAAGTACGAATATTCGTGCGGCCCAACCAGGTTGATGACCTGGCTGCCTCCCGACTGGCCCGGGACATTTCCAAGACCATTGAGGAAACCATGCAGTATCCCGGTAAAATCAAAGTCACCGTGATCCGGGAAACCCGAACAGTGGATTACGCGAAATAAATATCTGAAAAAGCAAAAAAGCTCCCGGAGTTTAAATTTCGGGGGCTTTTTTTTATTTATCAAGGGACAAAGTCCTGTTAAAGGACTTTGTCCCTATCGTATATCACAAAAAGGGGTTGTTTTCTTTTTCAAATCCAACTGTCGTTTCCGGACCATGGCCGGAATAGATCCGGGTCTCATCCGGCAGGGGAACGACCCATTGATTTATGGAATCCATCAAGGTCTGGTAGCTGCCTCCCAGCAGATCCGTGCGGCCGATGCCTTGATTAAAAATAACGTCGCCGCTGAACAGCACTTTTTCCTCCGGGCAGTGAAAGATCACATGACCTGGAGAATGACCCGGGGTGTGATGAATCTCAAATTTATACTGGCCAACAGATAAGATTTCACCCTCCTGGAACTCGTGCCCAGGTTTGGGAGCTGATTTCATCTTTACGCCAAACATGATCGCCCCGCCTTTGACCTTCCAAAGGGGCATTTCTTTGGGATGCATGCCCACATAAAAACCCTCCTGATTTTCAAGGTCCAGGGTAGATAACAAATCCGCCAACCCTCCAAAATGATCAAAATGAGCATGGGTTAACCAGACGGCCTGAACCTTCCAGCCGGCTTTTTTGATATCCTCCCCTAACTTGTCGCCATCCCAGGCGGGATCGATCACCACTGCCTGGTTGGATTCAGTATCTCCAACGATATAAGTGTTGGTAGCGACTGGTCCCAACACCTGTTTGTTTATCTCTAGCATAGTGTGCTCACCTTGTTTTATTGCTGGTTTTTCAAGGATTATTATAGCTGAGAACTGCCTAAAATCACTTGGGTGGTATTAAAACCATGCTAAACTAGGGATATGATCACTGACGTTCCATCAGGAGGCTTTTCATGTCCAAACACCCCCCCGAACCATTCCGGATCAAAATGGTTGAACCCATTCAACTGATCAACAAACCTGCCCGGAAAAAAGCCCTTAAGCGGTCCGGGTACAACATATTTGGTTTGAAATCAGATGAGGTTTTTATCGATTTACTGACCGATTCCGGGACCGGCGCCATGAGCCAGGACCAGTGGAGCGGGATCATGTCAGGGGATGAATCATATGCCGGGGCCAGGTCTTTCCACCATCTTTCTAAGGCGATGGATGACATATTTGGATTTAAGTATTTTGTGCCTACTCACCAGGGACGGGCAGCCGAAAATATCCTCTGCGCGGTGATCCTGAGTGAAGGCCAGTTTGTGCCTTCCAACATGCATTTTGATACCACGGAAGGTAATATTCGCGCCCGGGGAGGCAGGCCCGTTAACCTGGTCTGTGAAGAAGCCTTTTCTTCCGATCCCGATCTTCCGTTTAAGGGTAATATGGACCTGGAGAAGCTGGAAGGTTTTATCAAGGATGTAGGTCCGGAAAACATTCCCATGGGCATGATCACCATCACCAATAACGCCGGGGGCGGACAACCAGTTTCGCTGGAAAACCTCCGGGCGGTTTCGAAGATTTATAAGTCTTATAAGATTCCTTTTATTATTGATGCCTGCCGCTTTGCTGAAAACGCCTACTTCATTAAGATGCGGGAACCGGGCTGCGAAAAGAAAAGCACCCTGGAAATCGCCCAGGAGGTCTTCTCCCTGGCTGATGGGGCCACCATGAGTGCCAAAAAAGACGCCATCGTTAATATCGGGGGTTTCCTGGCTGTTAATGATTCTGATCTGTTTGAGAAGATCAAAAGCGAATTAATTCTGCGGGAAGGATTCATCACCTACGGAGGATTGGCTGGCCGGGATCTGGACGCCATTGCAATTGGCCTGCGGGAAGGTTTGAACGAGGATTATCTGGCTTACCGCCTGGGACAGACCAGCTACCTGGTCAATGAGCTTATGAAAGCTGGTGTTCCGGTCATTGAGCCGGCTGGTGGGCACGCCGTTTATATCGATGCCGGTAAAATGCTGCCCCACATCCCCCAGGCTGAATTTCCCGGACAGGCTCTGGTGGTAGAAATGTACCTCGAAGGAGCTATCCGGGGCGTGGAATTAGGTTCTGTGGCCTTTGCTTTCCCGGATCCAGATACGGGTGAAATGGTTTATCCTGAAATGGAGCTGGTGCGGCTGGCCCTGCCCCGCCGGACTTATACCCAGAGCCACCTTGACTATGTGGTGAAAGTGCTGACGGTGATCCAGGAGAAACGAGAGAAACTTTCCGGTTTTAGGATTACTAAGTCTCCGGTGCTGATGCGCCACTTCTCATGCACTTTTAAGCCAGTGTAAAAAAGATATCAAGGACCAGTAACGGACGACAGCACACAATACACTAAAAACAACTGATTGACTATTGGATCAATCCCAATCTAGCGGGCTTCTGACCCCTTGTCCTCCCTTGTTTAATACATGCGTGTAGATCATGGTGGTTTTAACATCAGAGTGACCGAGTAACTCTTGCACGGTCCGGATATCGTAGCCGTTTTCCAATAAATGAGTTGCGAAGCTGTGCCTGAAGATATGGGGAGTGACATGTTTCTTTACTCCAGCTCGTCGAGCGGCAGCCTTAACTGCACGGCGCAGGTTATCCGGATGAATGTGGTGCCGGCGGATTTCGCCTGATCGAGGGTCGCGAGATCGATTCGGGGCTGGAAAAACGTACTGCCAGATCCATTCTTTTGCCGCACTTGTGTATTTGCGCCCCAAGCCCTGGGGA
This sequence comes from uncultured Anaerolineales bacterium, assembly GCA_964448865.1. Lineage (GTDB taxonomy): Bacteria > Chloroflexota > Anaerolineae > Anaerolineales > UBA11858 > B10-G9. The sequence continues at coordinate 818 of CAYUXO010000023.1, read as the reverse complement.
AGATAAACACTGCCAAAGCCTTCTTCCAGCGCTGTCTGATGGATAAGCTCCATCTGCAATAGATGGCGAATCAGAACCGGCACAATGCTTTCCGGCAGTACGGTAACACGATCTTTTCCCCCTTTTCCGTGACGGACAGTCATTTCCCCTCGGTCAAAATCTAAGTCTTTGACTCGAAGAGAAAGACATTCTGTGACCCGGAGCCCGCTCCCATAGAGCAGTTGGGTAATGAGTTTGTATACACCGGAAAGTTCATCGAGGACGGCTCTGGCTTCCCGTTGGCTGAGTACCACCGGGAGGTGTTTGGTTCGTTTGGCTGGTGCAGGCAGGATTTCTTGATCTAGCGGGAGATGAAGGACCTCATTATAAAGAAATTGAAGGGCTGCCAGAGCCTGGTTCTGAGTAGAAGGAGCAACACCACGGTCAACTGCAAGGTAGGTCAAGAAAGCTTCGATTTCTGCTTCACCCATTTCGTTCGGGTGGCGTTTTTTATGATAGAGGATAAAACGCCTGATCCAATTTGTATAAGCTTGTTCAGTGCGGAAAGCGTAGTTTTTGAGGCGCAAGACATCAACGACTTGATCCAGAAGTTTTTTCTTGGTCATAATACCCCCTACAACTTGTTAAGAAAGAGCAAGATGATATACTGAAATTATATCTCAACCGTCCCGGTGGCGGAAGTTAACGGCTAACAATCCAAAGATTAACACATACATTGCGACATATCATCCGGCAGATTACCACGTACATGCAATATAATTAACGTTAGCCCGCATCGCCCCCTTTAAAGTTTTCAAGGCATCATTCTTAGCGCGATT
>CAYUXO010000022.1:0-34258 GCA_964448865.1 uncultured Anaerolineales bacterium | reverse complement strand
CCATCGTGTCCTTGTCCCCCAGCAGCCTGATGAACCCTACGATATTCATCAAGTTCTAGAAATCCTCGTTGACGATGGTGTTTTCTTCCCAGTCCAGGATGATTATGCCAGGAATATGGTGGTAGGTTTTGCCAGAATGGACGGTCAAGTTGTTGGCATCGTAGCCAATCAGCCTGATCACCTGGCAGGAGTGATTGATATCAATGCATCGGATAAAGCTGCCCGGTTTATACGTTTTTGCGACATGTTCCATATCCCTCTGATCACTCTGGTGGATACGCCAGGATTTTTACCGGGTATAGAACAGGAGCATGAAGGCATTATCCGGCACGGCGCAAAGATGATTTTTGCTTACGCAGAGGCCACAGTTCCAAAGATAACCCTGATATTAAGGAAGGCATACGGCGGCGCCTATATTGTTATGGGCTCCAAACATCTGGCTGGCGACCAGAATTTCGCCTGGCCTAAATCCGAGATTGCCGTTATGGGTCCAAATGGTGCCGTGAAGATTCTGCATCGTGAAGAATTAGCCAATGCGGAAAATCCCCCGGAACTTCAAGACCAGCTTTCCCAGGCCTACCGGGAAACATTAGCCTCTCCTTTTCTGGCCGCTGGAGAAGGCCACCTGGACGATATTATTTTGCCCACCGAAACACGGAGCAGGATCATCCAGGCCCTGGAAACATTCAAAGATAAGCGGGTAGCAACTCCCAATCGGAAACACGGGAATATACCTTTATAGCAGGTTGTTATTTATATGAAAATACTAATAGCCAATCGGGGCGAAATTGCCATAAGAATAATGCGGACATGCCGGGAACTGGGTATTCCCACTGTGGCTGTTTATTCTGAAACCGATCAGAATGCCCTGCATGCCCGTTACGCTGATGAAGCCATTTTTATTGGACCCACCAAAGCTTCGGAAAGCTACTTGAATATCGATGTCCTTCTCAAGGCAGCTGGGGAAATTGGCGCTGATGCGATCCATCCTGGATATGGTTTCTTGTCAGAAAATCCAGCTTTTGGCCGTGCTGTTGAGGAATCAGGCAGGATTTTTATAGGTCCCCGGCCTGAGACCATGGCTACTTTTGGTGATAAATTATCTGCCAGACGGGCAGCCCGTGAAGCCGGCTTGTTGGTACTGCCAGGCCCGGATCGGCCACTCCTGGAAAATCAGCCTGGGGAAATTTTGAACGAAGGTCTCTCCTACCCTGTCCTGGTCAAAGCAGCAGCTGGAGGCGGAGGAAAAGGAATCCGCCTGGCCCGTTCGGAAAAAGAACTGAGAGAAGTAGTTGATTTGGCCCGCGAGGAAGCCAGGGCGGCCTTTGGTGACGGAACCATATACCTTGAACCCCTGGTACAAAAAGCCCGCCACATCGAAGTTCAGATCCTGGGTGATGGCAAAGGTAAAGTGCTCAGTTTTGGCGAGAGGGAATGCTCAATTCAAAGGCGTCATCAAAAATTGATTGAAGAAGCACCGGCTCCAACATTATCGTCCTCAGAGAGAGGGTATATCACCAGAGCCGCCCGGGTGTTGGGTCGAAATTTAGATTACCGCAGCCTTGGCACAGTTGAATTCCTGATGGATGAAAATAAGAAATTTTATTTTATTGAAGTGAATCCCAGAATCCAGGTCGAGCATCCAGTTACCGAGATGGTTACTGGTTTTGACCTGGTAAGAGAACAAATTTTGCTGGCAACTACCGGGAATCTCAACATTAAACAATCCGATATCCAGATCCGTGGTGCAGCAATTGAAGCACGGATTTTGGCTGAAGACCCTGAGGAAGACTTCCTGCCGACCTCCGGCAATATTTCGTACCTGAAGGAACCGGGCGGACCCGGTATCCGGGTTGACAGTGCACTATATCAGGGTATGAAAGTTTCGGCTGACTATGATTCACTGGTTTCTAAGGTAATCGCCTGGGGCAGCGATCGCAGATCAGCAATTACTCGATTACAAAGGGGATTAAGAGAATATCAGATCGGCGGACTCAAGACGGACCTTGCCTTTCTGAACCAAATTCTTGAATCCCATCCATATCAAGCTGGAAAGATCACCACTTCCTTCCTGGATGATTTTTTCCCCGAAAATGAAGTTCTGGAAGAATCACTGACCAGGGATGCAGCCATTGCTGCTGCCCTTCATATTCATCAGAAAAGATTTCAAACTGGCGATACTAAAACCCAGAGCGAAAATCTCTGGCGTCAAACTGCCTGGATGGAGCAAATCTCACCAGGAATATAAACCGGCAAGAATATTTATTTATCAGAGGTCATTATGTCAAATTACAGAGTTAGCGTAGCCAATCGAACATATGATGTCAGCATTCAGGACGATGTACTCGTGGTGAATGGTGATCAAATTTCCTACAATATGGATTCCCTGAACAGCAGCGGACTGCATATTCTCAGGCAATCTAACCGGAATATTGAAGCTTATGTTGAACCCAATAAAGGAGGTCTTTACGATATCCAGATAGATGGCAAACATCTCAGCGCAGAAGTTGCCGTTGGATTTCAAGCTCCAAAAAAGGTTCCCAAACAAAATACCGGTAAGATCATTTCTCCAATGCCGGGATTAATTGTCGATATTATGGTCAAGATTGGCGATAAGGTGAAGAAAGGTGAAACATTATTGATCCAGGAAGCCATGAAAATGCAAATGAAGCTCAGAGCTCCTTCATCCGGAAGGATCACAGGTATATCTATCGCCCGCGGATCCCAGGTTGAAAAGGGTGTCTTGCTAGTTTCCCTTGATCCGGCTGGATAATAGAGAAGAATATATTAACAATTATTTATTATGAGGTCCATTATGAACTATACAGATATACTCCTAAATCAGAAATCCGTCTCCAACAGGGTCATCAACGTGTTCCTGATCCTGGGAACATCCTGGTTGATTGCCATCAGCGCCCAGATTTCGATATATTTACCCTTCAGTCCTGTTCCCATCACAGGTCAGACCCTGATTATTTTATTGGCGGGTCTGGTCCTGGGTAAAAACAGGGGTGCAGGGGCAGTAGGGATTTATTTGCTGCAGGGTGCTTCCGGTTTGCCCTTTTTTGCAGGTGGTAAATCGGGGCTGGTCACATTATTTGGACCAACAGGAGGATACTTGTTCGGTTTCCTGGCCGCGGTTTATATTGTGGGTATGTTATCTGAACTCAGATTTAAACGGTCCATTTTCCAGGCAGCAACTGCCCTGGTGATCGGCAATACCATCATCTATGTTTTCGGGCTGGTCTGGTTGGCACGGTTTGTAGGAGAGTCTCAGGCGCTGCAATTGGGTCTTTATCCCTTCCTGGTTGGTGACCTGTTAAAAATCTCCTTAGGAGTCGTCCTCGTAGGAGGAAGCAGCGCAATTTTATCCCGTTTAAAAACCAATGGAGACCTGGCTTAACATATCCGGGTTAAACCCCTGAGATGTCACCCAGAATTAGATAATCTTATGAGTAAGAATTTATTACAAGAAACACCCATAGCTATTATTGGCCAGGCAGCCGTATTTGCCAAAGCGGCCACACTTAGCGAATATTGGGACAATATCCTTAATAAGATTGATGGGATCACTGAGGTTCCACCATCCCGCTGGAATACGGATGACTATTATGACCCGGACCCGACTGCAGAAGATAAAACCTACTGCAAAATGGGTGGTTTTATTCCAGATATTGACTTTGACCCCCTTGAGTTCGGTTTACCACCCAATCTTCTGGAAGTGACAGATTCAAGCCAGCTGCTGGGTCTGGTTGTTGCCAGGGATGCCATGGAGGACGCCGGATATGGATTAGGCCGCGAATTTAATCGTGAAAACACCGGAGTTGTCCTCGGTGTTGCCGGCGGTCAAAAACTGATCACCGATTTAACTTCTCGACTGCAATATCCCATCTGGCAGAGAGTCCTGGAAAGCAGCGGTATATCCCCCGAGGACACTGAAATCATTATTGAGAAGATCAAGCTGGCATATGCACCCTGGAACGAAAACTCCTTTCCTGGCTTATTGGGAAATGTGATTGCTGGGCGAATTGCCAACCGCCTTGATCTGGGCGGCATGAACAGTGTTGTTGATGCAGCTTGTGCAAGCAGCCTGGCAGCAGTTAAAACTTCAGTCAGTGAGCTTATTGAAGGCCGGGCTGATATGATGATCACCGGCGGCGTGGATGCCGACAACTCCCCCTTCACATACCTTTGCTTCAGTAAAACCCCGGCTTTTTCACCATCGCAGAAGATCCGGCCTTTTGACCAGGAATCGGATGGTATGTTGATCGGTGAAGGCCTGGGAATGGTAGTCTTAAAACGACTTGAAGATGCTGAACGTGACAATGACCGTATCTATGCAGTTATCAGAGGTATAGGTAGTTCCAGCGACGGTAAGTTCAAAAGTATTTATGCTCCACGTCCGTACGGCCAATCATTGGCTATTGAACGGGCCTATCAAGAAGCCGGTTTTGCGCCCCAATCCATCAGCCTGGTCGAAGCTCATGGTACAGGAACAAAAGCAGGTGATCCGGCAGAGTTCGATGGACTCAAAGCAGTCTTCGGAACCCCGAATGGAAATAAACAAAGCATCGCAATTGGTTCTGTGAAATCCCAGATTGGACATACCAAAGCAGCAGCCGGCGCTGCCGGATTGATAAAAACCGCGCTTTCCCTGCATCACAAAGTTCTGCCGCCAACACTAAACGTCAAACAACCTTCCCAGGTCCTGGGCATTGAAGAGACCCATTTTTATATCAATACAGAAACCCGTCCCTGGTTCACGGGAGGTAATGGAAATACCCGCAAAGCAGCCGTTAGCGCCTTTGGCTTCGGAGGCACAAATTTCCACATCGTATTGGAAGAATATCAATCTGAAACCCAACCCTTTACCAGGCTGCAATCTGTTTCTCAGCCCATCTTGATCAGCGCAGATACTGTGGATAAACTGATTAAAAAACTTCAGGATGCGGTATCAGCCCTGGATGGTAATGATGGACTGAATGCCTACCGGGATCTGATTAGAAATTCCAAATCAAATCTCCCGTCTCAAGAGCATCCCCGACTGGGATTTGTAGTTGATAACAAAGATGAAGCTCATAAATTCCTGTCGGATGCTTTGAAGCTGCTTGAGAAACAACCCGAAGCCGAAGCCTGGGATCATCCCAGGGGTGTTACCTACCGCGCCAAAGGTATCGGGGAGGATGATAAGATTGTTGCCTTATTCCCTGGTCAGGGTTCTCAATACTTAAATATGGTCAAAGAGCTGACAATTAACTTCCCGCCAGTAATGGATGCCTTTGAAAAGATGGATGAACTGTTCTTGAGTGAAGGGCAGGAAACCCTATCCAGCGTGGTATACCCGCGGCCGGTTTTTTCAGATGACATCCTGGAAGAACAAGTCCTTTCTCTGAGAGAGACTGACTATGCCCAGGCAGGTATCGGTGTTGTCAGTTATGGCATTTATAAAATCCTTCAGCAGGCCGGGTTCAAACCTGATATGGCTGCCGGACATAGTTTTGGTGAACTCACAGCGCTCTGGGCAGGTGGTTCGCTTTCGGATGAAGCGTTCTTACGGCTGGTTAAAGCTCGTGGAAAAGCCATGCGGCCTCCCGTTGGAAAAGATTTTGACGCTGGAACAATGGCAGCCGTGAAGGGACCATTGCCAGAAATTGAAAAAATCATAGAATCCCTGGATGATGTGATTATCGCCAATGAAAATTCACCTACCCAAATAGTTCTGGCTGGGCCCAGAGAGTCTATTAATAATGCTGAAGATTTGTTAACTAAAGCAGGATATAAAGTTACCCAACTTCCTGTATCGGCAGCATTTCATACACCTCTTGTTGAGCATGCTTCAAAACCCTTTTCAAATGCAGTCAGCCAGGAAAAATTCAATAAATCCAGTATCCCTGTTTATTCCAATACAACAGGGAAAGCTTATCCGGTCGATGTTAAAAAAGGCCAGGAAATTCTTTCCAGTCACATCCTTCACCCGGTCATTTTCAAGACTCAAATCGAGGAAATATACAAAAAAGGTGGAAGGGTATTTGTGGAGATCGGCCCTAGGCAAATCCTTGGAAATCTTGTAAAAGATATCCTTGATGGCAAACCGCACTCCACGGTATCACTCAATCCCAGCAGAGAAAAATCAAGTGATAGGCAGCTGCGGGAAGCCGCAGTCACATTACAGGTTATAGGTTTACCAATTAAGGATATTGATCCTTATCAGTTGTCTCCGGAAATGAAATAAACCGGAATAAATCGAAATTAGAGGAAAATTAAATGGCTAAATTTCAAATACAGCTCAATGGAAGCAATATTGTCAGTAAAGACCGCCAGCAGGCATTTCAAGATGCCCTGGGAGATGATCACCAGGTTGTTTGCGGAAACGGTCCTCAGCTCAAAGTTGCTGAGAATGGAAAATCCAGACCATCCCTGCCGGCCAAGAAACAAACTCAAGTTCAACGGTCATCCCCTTCCCCGGCCTACCCAACCAGTTTGGGAAATGCCCTGGATCACACCTTTGTTCATCAATCCAGAACAATGGAGATCCACCAGCAGTATCTTGCTCAACAGGGAGAGTATATTCAGCTGATCACAGCAGTTCTGGATCAGCAGGGTAAAGTACTGGATAGCGAAAATGGAAATACCAGTGCTGATATTATCGAGACCTTTCAACGAACGCTGGACAACTTCCATTCCATTCGGGAGCAGGGTTTAAAAGTCCATCAGGAATTTCTTGCCCGACAGGCAGAATTTTCTGACCGGTATCTCACCGCTCTCGAAGGTGGAAACTATTTGGCTCAAAAGGCAATTTCTCCTGCAATGCAGGAATCCCGGGTTTCAAACCCTTCTGAGTGGGTTGTTCAAGAACCACCCATTGTCCTGGATGAGCAGATCTCAGAACCCGAAAAACCCGTTGATGAAGTCCCTGAACCTAAAGAACAACCAGCATCAGGCAAATCAACGATCACAATTGAGGAATTATCAGGGGCATTACTGCAAATCGTAGCCGAAAAGACCGGTTATCCTGCTGAAATGCTGGAACTTGATATGGACCTGGAAGCGGACCTGGGTATAGATTCCATTAAACGGGTCGAAATACTCGGTTCCCTGGAGGAAAAGTTCCCCTCCCTTCCAGCAGTGGATACCGAAGTTTTGGCCCAAACCCGAACACTTCAGGAAATTGTCGACTACATGAACAGCGAAGCTGGAGATTCTAACTCCGCTTCCCAACCGGATGAAGAAATACCTTCCCAGCCAGAAGAGAATTCGGCGTCTAAAGAGATCCAGGAAACACAAAGTTCTCCAACCCAAAATGGATCGACGCCTAACGTATCTGATCTGACATCCATCCTGCTTGATATAGTAGCTGAAAAAACTGGTTACCCTGTAGAAATGCTGGAAGCAGATATGGATATGGAAGCAGACCTGGGGATTGACTCAATTAAACGGGTCGAAATTCTGGGCGCTATGGAAGAACGGGTTCCCGGATTACCAGCAGTCGAAGCTGAAGCCCTGGCAGAATTAAGGACTCTGGGACAAATTGTTGAGTTGATGAGTACAAAACAAACCTCAGCAAGCGAAACTGCACCGATCGCATCGGAAGACAAAAAAAAAGCTGACCTGGTAGAACTGGAAAACACACCGGTAAAACTGGTTTCATTACCCACGCCAGATGAATTGGATTTCATAATCTCAAAAGACCGCCCAGTCATCGTAACTGATGAAGGAACTGCCCTGACAGTTGAGGTAGTTAAGGCTTTGAGTGAAGATGGCTGGAAAGTAGTTTTATGGGATTTTCCAAAAAATTTGATAGACAAGGAAAAACGAAAACTACCCAAGGACATTAAAATAGTCCTCCAGGATGAAACAGGTAAAGAGGCAATTGATGCTGTTTTTGACAGCATTAGATCAGAGCATGGATCCCCGGGTGGTTTTATCCACCTTCATCCGCAACCAGCAGACAATGGACTCTTCTCTGACCGGGAAAGCCAGCTTGTTAAACAGGTTTTCCTAATTGCCGGTTCAATTAAACCGGATCTCAACCAGGGGGATCCCGCCAGCCGGAGAATTTTCCTGGCAGTGACCAGGACAGACGGCTCTCTGGGAATCAAAAACAGCAAATTATTCCAGGAAGGTAGTGGTCTTCCCGGATTGGTGAAAACACTTAATTGGGAATGGCCGGATGTATTCTGCAGAACTGTTGATATCAAACAAGATACAGGTTTTCAGGATGCCAGCAAATTGTTACTGAAAGAAATTCATGACCCTGATCAAGGATTATTAGAAGTAGGAATCAGTACAACCTCCCGGGTCACTATTAAACGGGATAATGGATAAAGCATATGAGTGGAATTAAATACTCACCTCCTTCAGAAAAAACTCATTTTCTGGTCAGCGGAGGCGGGAAAGGCATCACAGCAGCAAACGCAGTTGAATTGGCAAAAACCTATCATTCCAGATTCACGCTAATTGGCCGGTCTGAGTTATATAAAGTTGAGCCTGTTTGGTCGGCAAACCTGGATGAGGAAGCAGCCCTAAAAAAATCTGCCCTGGAATACTACCAGAATGAGGGTCAGAAAAAAACTCCCAAGGAGATTGGCCTGGTTGTGAAACAGGTGCTCTCAAGCAGAGAGATCAACCAGACTGTTCAACAGATCAATCTTTCAGGCGGAAGCGCTGATTATATTCAGGCAGATATCACAAACCCGGCTGATTTGAAGAATAAGATCGGGGACTTGCTGCCGGAAATCAACGGTCTGCTGCATGGCGCAGGTGCCCTGGCAGATAAATATATCGAGGATAAATCGGAATCTGATTTTGATCTGGTTTATGGTGTGAAAATTGGGGGACTGCGGAATATCCTTGATCTAATCCCAGCAAACCAGCTTGATTATATAGTTCTGTTTTCATCTGTGGCGGGATATTATGGTAATGCCGGCCAGGCAGATTACAGTCTAAGCAATGAAATCCTCAATAAATTGGCTCATCACCTAAAACTGACCTACCCCACCTGTCAGGTCCTATCCATTGGATGGGGTCCCTGGGATGGCGGCATGGTGACGCCGCAGCTCAAGCGGATACTGACCAGGAAAAATGTTCCATTGATCTCATTAAAAGAAGGAACCCGGGCTCTGGCTGACTTATTGGCGTCGCCCCAGGAAAACCCTCAGCGTGTGATCGGTAATCCTCTCCCGTTTCCTCCCCGAAAGCTTTCAGAGGACTTAGATCAGTACAGGATTACCCGCAATTTAAGTTTGGGTGCAAATCCCTTCCTTCTCGACCATGTCATCGGAGGAAAAGCTGTACTTCCAACAGTATGCGCTGTAGGCTGGTTTGTCAATTCCTGTGAAGCCCTTTATCCTGGTTATCAATTCTTCTCTATCAAAGATTATCGGGTTTTCAAGGGTATTGTCTTTGATGAGGATTCTCCCTCAGAGTACCTGCTTGATTTAAAGGAACTAGAGAAAAACCAGGATGCCCTTATTTTTGAAGGAAAAATAAGCAGTGAAACAAAACAAGGCAAAAACAGATTCCATTATCAAGTCCAAGTTGAGCTTAGAAAAACTCTTCCGGAGCGACCCAGGATAAATAATATCAATCTAATACCAGATTCTCCTATAACGGGCGAATCCCTATATGAGTCAAAGGTATTATTTCATGGTCCCAGGTTCCGGGGAGTTCAACAAGTACTGAATATTTCTAGCGCTGGTTTGACCGCTGAATGCATGCTTGAAGGATTTCCAATAGAAGAAATGGGACAATTCCCTGTTCGATCATTTAATCCCTTTCAGGCTGATGCCCACCTGCAAAGCCTGCTAATCTGGGCTCACTCCCAGCAGGGTAATATTGGACTTCCCCTGCAAATCGCTGGTGCAAGCCAATATGAACAGGTCCCATTTGGAACAATTACATATGCCACCATGCGGGTAAAATCCATCACTCCTCACAAGCTGGTTGCTGATGTGATCAGCCATGACAAAAATGGATTGATATTCTCGGAAGTGATTGATGCAGAAATCACCTTGAATGAAAAATTGTATGATCTATTCAAGGAAAATAAACTGGAGAAAGAGCCTGTATGGATCTAGTTATTCGCGGGATGGCTCTTTCATACAGTTGGTGTCCATCACTCAAGAAATTTGAAGATAGTCTCTTTATAACAAAAGAAAATTCTCCTGATGATTTTGAGGATCTTGGGAGTGTAATTCTCCGGGCTCTTGCGGACGCAGAAGCAGAAGGCGGGGCTGTAATTGGGTTGACCAGTGAAACAGGGGAAGAACATATTGATGACCTGCCCTGGCTGGAAAAACAATTTGGCTCAGCGCAGCGGCTCACCCTGGCATCCAATTATCTTAATGACCATCTGGATCTTATTAATGACTGGATCCACGAGGATTCGGACCGACTTGGGGTCATATACAATACTTCAAAAATGGGCTCTGCCGCGATTGTTCTGTCTCATCCAGATCTATCCGAATCAGGATATGTCCACCTGAAAACTACAGATTCCGAGGGGGTTATTCCCTCCGGGGCTGATCTTGTTGAAATTTTTTCCACCTTCAATCCTTCTGAGACAGCAGGGTTCGTCGAGTTAATGAATGTTTTCGAAGAAAGACCTGACCCCTTTCCTGTTTCGCTCGGATCCACTGACCTAAACGAATCCAATTCCTCCCCGTTAACCAATTTGATCCATACTGCCCTGGCTGTTCACCACAAAGTAATCCCAACTTCCAGCAGTAAACAGATTGAGGCATTGGCTGGCATTGTCAAAGAACCATTATATGTCAATTATGAATCCCGTCCCTGGTTATCACCCGGACCGGATTTTACGCGCTCTGCACTCTTTGTGAACCAGAATCCGGATTCTAATAAATGGGATTATTTGGTCTTAGAAGAATGTAAAAAATCTGGTGTTCAATTGTCTATCAGAACCATATCGGGTATTGATCCATATTTATTTCTCATCCCTGGGGATGATCGTGAAGAACTGCTAAACAATCTGGAGGAACTTGAACGCCAAATTTCAGGTTCTCAAACCCTCAAATCTATCGCCGAATATGCCTATGCGAAACAAATTTCGGGAGAATCGGCTTTTCTTTGCTGCCTGCTGGGTAAAAATCAGGAAGAACTAATCAAAGAATTAGCTCACGCTAAAAATGGAATTAATGAGGCTTATAAGACTGGAAAGACCTGGAGCACCCCCAACGGAAGCTACTTCACAGCCCACCCCCTGGGATCTGAAGGAGTAGCTTTTGTCTACCCGGGCGCATTCAATTCATACCCGCGTATGTGTAGAGACTTGTTTTATTCATTCCCTGGACTTCATGAAACTGCAGCAGAACTCATCCCTAACATGAGTCGCTCGCTGGCTGAAGAATTCCTATTTCTGCCCCCAAGCAGATCGAATTCCTCATCTGACAATCCAGGTATATTAGCTGATATTTATGATCATCCTAATGAATTAATTGAGTCTGGTATCACCCTGTCTGTGATGCATACACTCATCCTGGATCAATTATTTGATCTCAAACCTGATGCTGCCCTGGGATATAGCCTCGGAGAAATCAGTATGCTCTGGGCCAACAGGATCTGGCAGAACTCCCAGGATAAATCAGATTCCTGGAAAGAATCAACTCTATTTAAATCTGACTTAATTGGTGAAATGAATGTTGTCCGCAATTTCTGGACTGGCCGCAAGTTAGCTGATGATTTCTGGAAATCATATATTCTCAAAGCCAATCAAGATGATGTCAAAAAAGCCTGCGATAATGAAGAACTTGTTTTTCTGACCATTGAGAATACACCGAACGAGGTGGTTATTGCCGGGGAACAGAATGCCTGCCAGAGAGTGATCAAGATCCTCAATTGCCATGCCCTGCCCATGCCTTTTAATGCCTCTATCCACAATCCTGCCATGCAATCGACTATACCTGATTTCGTTGACCTTTTCACCAATGAAACCAAACCCAGGGAAGGAATCGATTTTTATTCAGCTGCTGATTATCAAAAATTGACATTAACAGAAGGATCAATAGCAAAATCCATGGCATATATGACCTGTAAACCGGTCAATTTTCCCAAATTAGTGGATCAGGTATACCAGGGCGGAGCCAGAATTTTTATTGAGGTTGGTCCTCAGAAAACCTGTTCCAGATGGATAGAGAGAATCCTTGACGGGAAACCCCACGCAGTCATACCCCTTAATAAGAAACACCAGCCAGACTTTCATGGCTTTTTAAAAGTTTTCAGCCTGTTAGCCAGCCACAGAGTACACCTAAACTTAGGTGCGCTATACCATGATCCGCAATTGCCAATTAAAGATGAAATTGAGAGTATGGAAGATAATTCAATAGAAAATTCCTCCCCCCCGGGACCCTCAAGTGAAGATACTCCAGGTGGTCAAAATGGGAACACTGAAGAAATTCCTCCCTCCCCTGATTATTTTGAACATCTTGATCGAATATCTGCTGACATGGCACAAAGCCATCAAGATTATCTGACCAGCCAGCAAACGCTCACTCGCAATCTTGTCAGGGTGATCCAGATGCAGGCCGGCAGCCCTGCTCAGAAAACCCACCTGACCTCAATGTCTCGTGCCCTATATACACGGGATAAAATCCAGGCCTTTACAGAGGGTGATCATCGGGTTTGTTTTGGGTCAACTTTCAGCGGTTTTGGTGACCGAAGGATCCCCCGCCTACCCAACGGTGACCTACAGTTCATCGATCAGGTAATAAGCATTCAAGGGCAAAAAGAACAGATCCGGGAAGGTTCAAAGCTCACCAGTGAATTCGCCCTGCCAGAAAAAGCCTGGTACAGGAACGGAGATGGATCGTCCCTCCCCCATGTATCCATTATGGAGATAGCCTTGCAGCCTTGTGGGTTTTTATCCGCTTACATGGGCAGTATAGCTGGCAGAGAGGCCCAAGACCTATATTTCCGGAACCTTGATGGCGAAGGCACCCTGCTGGACTGGCCCGAAGCTCCCGGGAATATAATTACAAATAATGTAAAATTGTTATCATCAAGTTCCCTTGAGGATGTCATCATTCAGAACTATGCTTTTGAACTGTTCTGGGGAAATCAACGGTTCTACCAAGGTACATCTTCATTCGGTTATTTCCCCCTGCCCATGTTGGAAAATCAAGCTGGCCTGGATGGCAGCAGGGAAACTTCCACATGGTATGAAGAAAATTCTCGATCAGGAGAATGGATCAAGATCTCACAACCTGGAATTTCTGATCCATCATTAAAAGAAGCCCAGCTTCCAGAGATTGAAAATTTGTGGATCTCCCGCACTGGCGGGAAATATTCAGAAGGTTATCTTTATTTGCACCAAATCATTCCAAGTGATCCCTGGTACTACCAGGCTCATTTTTATCAGGATCCAGTAATGCCCGGGTCCCTGGGAGTGGAGACCATGGTCCAAGCCATGATTTCAGGCATTTCACAATGGGATCTTCCCTCTGATCTGAGCTGGAGGATTAAACCTGGGGCCAGTCTCAGCTGGAAGTACCGGGGACAGATAACTCCAGATATCAAGGAATTTATTATTGATATTCATATCAAAAAAATCACCAGGACAAATAACAGCTGGGAAATCAGCGCTGATGGGCAGCTCTGGAAAGAATCAAAACGCATCTACCAGGTCGATAATCTTACCCTGGAGACCTACTGAACAGCTCAGGAGATCATTTACCACATGTCAACTCTTTCATACGCAAGACCCAAAAGTTTCATCGGCACCTGGGAAGGATCTGAAGCAGATATTCTAACTGACCCAACCGAAATTAATAATACTTTAAGGGATCTATCATCTGAATCATATCTGCTTGATTATCAGGGCCAGATCGGGATCACCAACACAGGAAGCTTAAGAACAGGAAAGATTTCAAATGATGGCATAGCTGCAGTCGCGATGCTTATCGCCATATCTCCCTCCCACTTTGGTGATGCAAAGTTCATATCCAGCCATGGTTTAAGGTCTGCCTACATGGCTGGCTCAATGGCAAATGGGATCTCAGGAGTTGAATTAGTTACAGCCCTCGGCAAGGCTGGGTACCTGGCATCTTTTGGATCAGGCGGTATCTCTCCGGCGAGGCTGCTCGATGCCATTTCATCCATTAAAAACCAGCTTCCTAATGGCCCTTTCGCTTTTAACCTCATCCACAGCCCCAATGAGCCTGTTCTGGAACAAAAGGCGGTAGATCTATTCCTGGAACATGAAATTCAGACGATCGAGGCCTCCGCATTTCTCCGCCTCACTCCCACTGTAGTTCAATACCGAGCAGCCGGATTATCCTCAGATAGTTCAGGTAAGCTGAAGATCCAAAACAAGGTTATTGCCAAATTATCCAGACCAGAAGTTGCTATTCAATTCCTGAATCCGGCGCCAGAAAAAATCCTGGCCCAGCTTGTTGAGGATGGAAAGATCTCATCCCAGCAGGCTCAATTGGCGAGGGTCGTACCCATGGCGGATGATATAACTGTTGAGGCAGATTCTGGGGGACATACAGATAATAGACCCCTGGTTGGCCTGCTGCCATCTATCCTCGCTCTCAGAAACGAAATCCAGGCCAAAAATCGCTATCCGGATCCTGTTCGAATCGGAGCAGGAGGTGGTATAGGAACCCCAGCTTCTGTTTTGGGTGCATTTTCCATGGGCGCTGCCTATGTAGTAACAGGATCAGTAAATCAGGGCTGTCTTGAAGCCAGCACATCCAGCCAGGTAAAAAAAGCCCTGGCGGAAGCTGCAGCTCCCGATGTGATGATGGCGCCCTCAGCAGACATGTTTGAAATGGGTGTCAAAGTTCAGGTATTAAAACGAGGGACCATGTTTCCCATGCGGTCCCAAAAGCTTTATGATACCTACCTTAAATATGAGGGCATTGAGCAGATAGAACCCGCTGAGAGACAGGAATTGGAAGAAAAGATCTTTCAAAATGATCTTGACTCAATTTGGGATGAATGTGTAAAATTCTTCACCGAAAGGGATCCCAGCCAGCTAGAAAAAGCTCAGGACAATCCTAAAAGGAAAATGGCTCTGATCTTTCGCTGGTATCTTGGTTTGGCAACCCATTGGGGTATTCAAGGAATTCCTGAGCGAAACCTGGACTATCAAATTTGGTGTGGGCAATCCATGGGTGCTTTTAATGATTGGGTGCGGGGCACCCTGCTCGAAGCAGCTGAAAACCGAAAGGTAGTCATAATAGCAGATCAATTAATGGAAGGGGCGGCTTACCAGTACAGGCTAAACCAATTGGCGCTCCAGGGGATTTCCACACCAACTTCCTGGAAAAGATACCTTGAATCCTGAGTTGATGTCTGAACTGCCAGAAGATGGCATATTCCATATTTGGATCGTTCAACTGACCGAATGGAAATCACACCTTTTCAATCTGAAAACTTTACTTTCAAATGAGGAAATTGAGCGGTCGTTGAGGTTGAAGGTAAAGGATAAACAGGAACAATCCATTTGCAGCCGGGGGATCTTAAGAATTATCCTCGGTTCCTATCTGGATAAAAATCCTGCCAATCTTCAAATCCAGTCAACCACTGACGGGAAACCCTATCTTGACCAATCAGAGATAAGATTCAATCTTTCCCATTCGGGAGATATTTTACTATATGGCTTAAGTCAAAAATCCCGGATTGGTATTGATATTCAACAAATTTACCCCATTACCAATCTTAAGACAATTATCAAGAATTATTTTAGCGAAAATGAGAGAAAATATCTGGATTCCCAGCCGGTCGATCAGCTCAAGAATAATTTTTTTTCCATCTGGACAGCCAAAGAAGCATATCTGAAAGCGATTGGGAAGGGGTTTCAAGAATCCCCCACAGAAATCAGTACCTTGCCCGATGAGTCTCTGCAAGATTTCCACCTCGATCATCCACGATCAGATCAGAAAGGTCAGGGATGGACGATCACTTCAATTGATGTTGATCCAGAATACAAGGCTGCCATCGCAGTCTACGGGAAAATAGAAGGAATAAAAAAAATTCCATTCAACCCGGAAACTTATTTTTCAGATTGATCAATGCCAGTCCCCTTGAAACCCAATCTCACCCGGGTCAATTACTCATATCACGAAGCAGCTGGATCAAGGTCCGATTGATCAGAACACCCTTTTTGACATAATTGACATAATCAGGCTCAGATGTTGGCTCTGGTACCCGTTCTTCCCAGAGGTATAAATAGGGTAAACCGCTGTTGACCCCCCTGACTATTGGAACGGCAGGATGGACCTCAATATTAGTTGCTCTGGCTGCTCCCCTTAGAATTTCACTCAAAAACTTCGTGGACGTGTCAGAAAATGCTACTAGTCCTGGTGAAGCGCTGAGGTCCCCAATCTCTACCCAGATTGCTGGTTTCACTGGATTTTCGTTGACATTGGGATTCGTATTAGTAGGGACCTTGGCAACTAATTTATTCAGCTCAAACAACCCATATATCATCTCATAATAAGGCTCTTGGATACCTTCTCCTCCCCAGATCACGAACTGGACAGATCGCCGGGGATCCACCTGCTTCTCATCCCAAACATGCATGACCTCAAGCAGAATCGCAATTTTCGCCAGGTCATCTTCAGGAATTTTTTCCTGTTGGAATTCCGATAAACCCAGGCCATCAAAAGTTGTATAAATAACTATTATTTCATCAGCATGGTCAAAATCATATCCCCCAATAAAACCTATGGTATTGGGAACTTCAATTGTCTGTGGATCCTTGAGGTCCAATTCCATCAACCCATTGATTGATAGATCTATTATAAATGTTTCCTTTGTCGCACGGCTCAAGGCCTCATCCCAGTTCTTGCCTGCTTCAGAAAAGATGCTTCGGGCGACAGAACCCGGAATTCGATAAACCGGGAGACTTCCCATCTGGCAATTTTCATCAGCCGGATCAGAATTCACTTCATACTGGGATGCGAGAGGTGGTTGTTCAGTTGTGATCAGGAGCATGCCCTCAATTCCCAGTTTTTTAGCTTCTTCCCAATTTTCAGGGGTAGTTCCTTCTTCTAAGATCATGACAATTTTCCCGCGTAATTTATCCCCGAATAAATCCGCAGTCTGTGTATAGGATAAACCACCCAAAAAAACTACTGGCGCCTGAACATTTCCTGCCCCGGCACAAAGCTCAGTCAGATATGAAAATTCATTTCCAAAATGATAATGATCCTGATTTCCGATGACCAGTTTCGGCTCAGATCTAGGGCGCAGGAGTGTTACCGAGACGGGAAAATAGTGATATTTGTTTAGTTTTACTCCCCAGCCAGGTTGAATACCATATTCTTTGGATTTCCGGATAATGTATTCGATTACCGGATTATCCTCTGATTCCCTGGAAATACTGTTATATATTTTTAGTTCTTCATATCGAGCGATAACGCTTTCTTCGCTAAATGTCTCCGCTGCCCGCTGATATGAAACCGAGGCATCAGTCATCCGGAAAATTATTAATGAGATCACAACAAAAGCGGCGATAATCAGCAACATACGTTTTTTAAGGATAAAAGCAGTGCTGAAAGGCCAGGCATCAAATATCCTTCTTAACCCTTCGCCAAAAGCATTCAGGCCTACAATAGTGATAAAAAATGCCGCAGCGGGTCCAAGGATCATATAGGGATATGGCCTCAAAGAAGAAGCAGCTTGCGTAACGAGAGCCCCCCACTCTGGAATCTCAGGAATTAGCACCATAGATGCAAAAGCACCGCCCATAATACGACTTCCACCACCTATAAAAATTCGAAGGAATCCAAGTTCAGCCATTATCAATAAGATCGATCCCATTTCCAAAAAAGAAATACTTAATAAGTATGAAAGCACATTTGGAAGAGCATGGCGAGTGATAATTTGCAAACGAGTTAAGCCCAGGGCCTTTGCCGCGTCAATATATGGCATTTCTTTGATCCTGATGAACTCACCCCGGACTATTTGGGCTATCTCGGTCCAACCCAATATAGATAAGGAAACCACAAATACCCATAATCCTTTCTGAATATCAAGGGCGAGGATCATTAACATGGCGCTTAAAAGTAAGGGTATTGAAGAAATGACCACACTCAATCGCGTTATAAGGCGGTCAAAACGGGATCCTGCTGTCCAACCTGATATACCACCCAGGACAAGGCCAAGTAACATTCTACCGGCTGTGATATATATGGAAGATATTAATGTAACTCTGGCACCGTAAAATATCAAGCTTAAGATATCATTCCCATAATAGTCAGTTCCAAGAGGGTACTCTGGACTCGGACCAAATGGTGGACTGATCAATTTATTGATAGTTGTGTCGAAATAGGAAGTAACAGATCTTGATGTTATATAAGGATCGTAAGAGGCAAAATTTGGTCCAAACCAGACGATCACAATTAATACCAGGACAATCAACGTCCCCAGGACAAAGGGAGGATTAAGAATACCTTTCCAGGGAACTTTGCGAGGTTGAATAACTTCTTCCTGGTCGGATAACAACCAAGTCCCTGAACGTGGATTGATAAGATAACGAAAGATCCGTTTAAGGCTCTTCATGTTTCAGACCTCAAACGTGGATCCAGGTAAGGATAAAGCAGATTCAACAGGTAATTTATCAATTGAATTGTCAATCCCAGGGAAAGAGCAATCGCTACCACAAGACCCATGCGCTGATTCCGAATACCTGCCAGGAACTGCCGTCCCAGGCCTGGCCAGGCAAAGATAAACTCAACTACCGGCAGGATGCTGATAGAAAATCTGAGAGATACACCAATAGCTGTCAACACAGACACAGCCATATTTTTCAGAGCATGAACGATGACTGTCCGGGATTGCTTTAATCCTTTGGCATAGGCAGTTCTGATGAATTCTCCCCCCATAATCTCATTCAGATTGATAAAAGTTACTCTCGTAATTTGGGCTAATGGTCTGGCCATCAAGATCATCACCGGAATTGCCAGATGTTTAAAATCCCAGGCATATCCTCCCATACTGATCAGCTGGTTGCCAAAGGTAACAGTATATTTTATTCCCAGGTTCTGCAGGATCACTGCCAGAAGAAACGATGGCGCAGATACACCAAGCAGAGTGAGGATCAAGATCAGGTATTCCCAGCGACTTTTGGATGCCAAAGCCGCCATTCCGCCAAACAGGATGCCCAGAACAGATGCTAAACCTATTGCTATTCCGAGCAGACCAATACTGTTCTTATAGGATTCCCAGAGAATTTCACTGACAGCTCGATCTCCTGAGATCATTTTGGCTTGACCAAGATCACCCTGGATCAAACCTTCCATGAAATCGAGACTGCTGTGGATTGTTTCTTTTAGTGTCTGGGATAAGTGATACCCCGGATCCGGGCCATCCCAGTTTGCAGCCATTTCCAGAGCGAAATAGGTGAAGAAAACAATCGCGATACAAACCAGGGCAATGGTTACGGCAGTCTGTGCTATTCCCAAACTTACAGAAAGGAAACGTTTCATATTGTTGGTTATTAAGAAATCCAGGATTTGACTTTTGTGATTATAACATTATGCGGAATGGAACAATAACACAGCGATAAGACCCCTCTACAGGAAGGGTTCCGAAGGATCAAGTACCCAGATTTCTAAGCGTCTTGACATCGGATACCTGTTATGTGATAATCGCATTACTCCTTGGCCTGCCCCCCTCAGGTCAAGGGGTATTTTTATTGGATTATCAGCTACAATACAATCAAGCTCAGGTTAATTTTTCCAGCGGAGGTTCTATGTGCGGTCGATTTACGCTGACATTATCCCCGGAAGAGCTGCAAGCTGCTTTCCCAAAATTTGATATCCCGGTTGATCTTCCCCCAAGCTATAATATCGCCCCTTCTCAACCCATACCTGTTGTCATTAATGATGGATCAAACAAGCTGGATTTTTACCGCTGGGGGTTAATACCAAGTTGGACTAAACCCGAAAACGCAGGAAAATACAGCCTGATTAATGCCAGGTCGGAAACTGCTTCAGAAAAAGCTTCATTTAAAGCCAGTTTCAGACGGAGGCGCTGCTTGATCCTGGCTGACGGATTTTTTGAGTGGAGCAAATCAACCACAGGTTCGGGAAAAAACCCCTATTACATCACCATGAAAGATCAATCTCCCTTTGCATTTGCCGGATTATGGGAGATTTGGAATTCACCCGAGGGTGATGAATTAAGGACCGCCTGCATTTTGACAACACAACCCAATGATGTGATTAAACCAATCCATGACCGCATGCCGGTAATCTTGCCTGAGGGTAAAATATCAGCCTGGTTGGACCCAGGTGAAGTCCGCCCTGATGAACTTCAACCACTTATGAAACCCTATTCTTCTGAAGCCATGCAGGCCTATCCAGTATCAACCTACGTGAATTCTCCCAAGAATAATTCACCGCAATGTATCCAATCCAGTACATTCGTATGAGCCTTTCACCAGAGACTTTTTTAACCCGATCTCTCAAAGAAGTACCCTGGGGATTAAAAGCCGCCAGGATTCTGGCTGCTTCACTGGATGCTGTGGATCCGAAAAAAGCGGTTATTGACAATCTGAGAAGGAAAGGTAATCAACTCTTGGTTCAGGGGGAAATAATTGATCTTGACGAATATCAAAGAATCTTTATTTTTGCGATTGGAAAAGCTGCCCTACCCATGGGTTTGAGTGTGGGCGAAATTCTGGGAAGCTCTCTGGATCAAGCCTTCATTCTTACCAAAGCTGGAGATCAGGCACATATCGGAAATCTCCCTGATAATTTTACGCTCTATTTTGGAGCACATCCTGTTCCTGATCAATCCAGTATCACATCAACGATTGATATTCTCAATCATCTGTCCGATTTGACACCAAAGGATCTGGTCATCATCTTACTATCAGGGGGTGGATCTGCCCTGTTATCTTATCCGGTTAATGGATTGAACTTACCCGATCTCCAGCACATCAATCAAGTATTGTTAAGCTCTGGAGCCGCTATCCAGGAAATTAACACCATACGGGTACACCTCTCCCGTGTAAAGGGAGGCAAATTATCCAGAATCCTATCGCCAGCGAAAATAATTTCATTGATCCTATCTGATGTGATGGGAGACCCGGTTGACCTGATTTCCTCAGGTCCTACGGCTCCTCGCCGTTCATCCTATCAGGATGCCATATCAGTCATCCAAAAATATGCCTTGTCCGAGAAAATAAATAACCCTGTAATGGAATACCTGGAGAATGGTGCCCGACAGGAAAAACTCGAAGCACCCAAACCCGGGGTCACTTTTATTGACAACACTCGAAACATCATCATTGCTGGTAATAAAGATGCGGTTCAAGGTGGATTGGACCAAGCCCTCAGGGAGGGATTCTATTCCAACATACTCCCGGAAGAATTGTTTGGTGAAGCCAGCCAGGTTGGTGCCAATCTGGCAAATGAACTCATAAAACTATCCAGCTGCTCTTCCCGCCCCGCTTGTTTTATAACTGGTGGAGAGACTACCGTTACCCTGCCGGATTCTCCTGCCCCGGGTAAAGGGGGCAGAAATCTTGAACTAGCTCTTAGCACGGTAAAAGTGTTGGATGGTGCAGCTGATGTTGGTTTGATCACTCTGGCAACTGATGGAGAAGATGGGATTACCAACGCTGCCGGTGCTGTTGTCACAGGCAAAACATATCAGCGAGCTCTGAAACTCGGCAATGATCCTGATGACTACCTGGTCCGGCACGATTCATATAAGTATTTTGAACCACTTGATGATCTGATAAAAATTGGGCTGACCCGGACAAATGTGAATGATCTATGTTTTTTATTTTTAATGAGAGGTAATTGAATGCCCAAAAAACCTGTAGTACTCCTAACGCACAAACTTCCTGAAGATTGGATTGGCAGCAGCCTGGAAAATTTTGAGGTAATTGTCGGGCAGAGTAATAACCGCGGTATCGATAAAAAATTAGCTCCCCACCTGGATCAGACTTCAGGAATAATCTGTTTGTTGGATGACCCGATCCCGGCGGAAGTTATAACTCAAGCAAAAAACCTTAAGGTAATCAGTAATATGGCTGTTGGGGTTGATAATATCGATCTCAATGTCTGCACCAGCTTGGGTATTCCCGTTGGCCATACACCAGGTGTACTGACGGATGGCACAGCAGACTTAACAGTAGCATTGCTATTGGCAGTGTGCCGCAAGATAGGGACAGCGAGTGAGGATGCCCGGCAGGGACGCTGGAAAAACTGGGATCCTACAGGCTGGCTTGGCATTGATCTGAAGGATGCCACAGTAGGGATAGTTGGATTGGGTAAGATCGGATCCGCTGTTGCTGAACGCCTGGGAGCTTTCGGTACCCGCTTGATCTTTGCAAATCGCAGCCCACTGCCAGAAATGGAGAAGCAGTTAGGTGCAACCCAGGTTAGCCTGGATGACCTGATCAAAAGCAGTGATATCATTTGCCTTCATCTCCCTTTAACTGCTGACACAGTGGATTTAATGGATGCTGCCGCATTTCAGAAAATGAAACCGACAGCTATCCTGATCAATGCTGCCAGAGGTCCCGTTGTCAACACCCAGGCTTTGCTGGAAGCCCTGCAAACCGGCCAGATCCGGGCAGCAGGTTTGGATGTCACCGATCCAGAACCACTTCCTCCAGATCATGCTCTCTACCAATTGGATAACTGTCTGATAACACCTCACATTGGATCGGCAACACATAATACCCGGAAAACTATGGCGGATATCGCTATCAGAAATCTAATAGCTGGAATCGATGGTCTGCCACTGCCCTTTTGTGCAAATCCAGAAGTATATTCCTGAAAAACAACCCAAATTGTATATATACCCGACATATCTTTACCAGTAGATTGTTTCAATATTGCTGACTATATGTTATTTTCATGTTATTGAGCTGAGACAATTTGACAACCAATTATTAACCTGAACTAGAAAAGGTTAAATTTTACCCTTAGAAATTGAGGGAAGTTATGCTAAACTAATAGAAATTTTTAATTTTCTGAGGAGACATCTTGACAGACATTACCCGCCAACGAGTTCATGTCAGTGTAGCGATAGAGGGAACCACAAACTCCTCATTTCTTGCAGAGCTTGGTCAAATTTACGGTCCGGAGCGAGTACTTGTGTATAATTTTTCCGGAAGAAATTTCATTCGATTAAGCGAGCTTCCTTACAGCCCGGCTAAATCCATTTTAATGAAGGGAAAAGAAATCCTGGGAAACACCCATTTCTTTAATAAAAATAATAGCGGCCCTGAGAAAGCCGAAGCAGAACGCTGGTATGCTCGAAGAGATCTTCCAGAAAATACCGCAGTCGTACACGGAACATTTACTCCCGAAATATTTAAAGGTATTTTTGAAAATCCCTTTATTAGCGTCATGTTAAAAGATCCTTTGGAAAGAATGATCACCCTCTTTGAAGAATGGACAGGCTCAAAAGGCGAGGTAAATTGGAGAGTTTCCATTCCTTTTGATAAATCGCTCAAATTTACAGAATTTGCTCTCAAGGAAGATTTTATTAACTTTCAATCCAAGTGTCTCGGAAGCAGGCGCCTGGGTGACTTTGATCTGGTTGGGATATCTGAATGTCAGGATGGATTCATTGCCCAATTAAAAAATAAAGACTGGACAGGTTTCCTGGACCAGAATCCCCAAACGATCCAATTCAACAAGCCAAGATACCGAAACCTGGAAATCACACCAAAATTCTTGGAACAATTCCAGGGTGTCCATCATCGGGATTATTCAATCTATCATCAAGCAAAAGATTTTATCGGTTATTGTTAATCTAACCTTGATCATCCGTTGAATTAAAAAAATAAACCGCTGGATTCAGCGGTTTTATTTTATGGTCGGGGCGGTCGGATTCGAACCGACGGCCTTTGCAACCCCATTGCAACGCGCTAGCCGGACTGCGCCACGCCCCGGACGTCATGCATTATAGTGCTTTCAACCCAATCTGGCAAGATATTTTATTTTGTCCCACTCAATTAATTGGATAGTTATAGATTTGCCAGCGTTTGTAAATCTCTGATCCCAATTTTTCAGCAGTTATAACTGAAGTAGGGTTATCCGCGCTGGTGATAGACATATCCACCCAGTTGTATCCTTTGGCAAGTGCCCTGCTCAATAAAGCATCCATCAATAAAACCACCACACCTCTGTTCCAATATTCTGGCAGCACCAGCACGCTTTTTGTAGTCATGCTTTTTGGCTCATGTGTTCTCAGCAGCCATAACAAATGGATCATATTCCAGGGATATCTCAACCCATTGACTTTAATAAATACCTCATTCAGGTTTGGCAATCCAGGTAAAAAACCAACCACTTCGCCATCAACTTCCGCAAAAAGGATAAAGGATGGATCAGCGATGGTTTTAAATGGAGCCAGGGTTGCTTCCAAAGCTTCCCTCTGCCAGCCAATGTGATCATCAAGATGAGCCAGGGCTTTGTTCAATAATGTGTGCACTTTGCCAATTTCATCCTGCCAGCGGTCAAAATCAGCCTCCCGGATAGTAATTCTTCCCTGGGATTTCAGCCGCTCTGCAAGCCGTACCAATCTCTGGAATTTGGGAGTATCCTCCAGATCGATCCGCAAGGCAATATTTTGAGCCCGGGCTGGTTTAAACCCATAACGCTCCATAAACACCTGATAATACACAGGCGTATGTCCGCACATCAACACCGGGGGTGAATCTCGCCCTTCAATCAATACGCCATAACCATCTTCATAATCGAGATTCCAGGGACCATATAATGTGTCCAATCCTCTCTGTTTGCCCCAGGACTTTGCCTGATCTATCAGGGCAGAAAACACTTCATAATCCTCGATGTATTCCAGAAATCCAAATATACATTCTTTCTTTCCCCGTTTTAGATTTGTGGGTGGGTCTTCCCCCACACAAATCGTTCCCGCTAATTCTCCACTCTTATAAGCCAGATAAAAATCAGCCTGTCCACGCTCAAAGAAAACTCCTTTCTCCGGATGAATAACATTTTTCCTCTCGGGAAGGAGTGGTGGAACCCAGAGGGGATCATCTTTATAAACTTTCCAGGGAAAAGTCATTAGACGGCGTCTATCCAGATTATTCTCGACTTTCTTGATAAAAATTGCTGACATTACTAACCTTCCTTCATTGAAAATATCAATCCGTAGACCGGGCAGCTCGACGCTTTTTAAGTTCTTCAACAATCTTTGTGAAATCCTGGCGATCAAGTGGATACTTATAAGCTATAAAAATCCCCAATGCCAATAGTATTGCCGGAATCGGACCAATAACCATCTTGATGCCCTTGACAGCTTCAACGCTTTGCTGGGCGAGATTTGGTTGATACCCGGTAATTTCCAGAACCAGGCCAATCAGAGGCACTGTGCCCGCGGAAGTTATTTTGCGCGCCAGGGTGGTGATGCTGTAAAACATGCCTTCATGGCGTTCCCCGGTCTTGTATTCATACCATTCAATAGCATCAGGCAATATTGCCCAGGGCAGCACATGGGCTGCGGCAACTCCAATTCCAGCCATGGAACACAGCACCAGGATGATCGATAATGGTGTTGACGGACCCATTGTGATTAAAGCCAGCTGCACGACTCCCCAGAAGGCAATGCCGTACATATATGCATACCTTTTACTCCAGCGGTTTGAAACCCAATTCCAGACCGGCAGGGCGAACATAGCAACCACAAAGATCGTGGCCATGATAATTTCGTTTTGAGCTTCACGCTGAACTACAAATTTAACATAAAATAACAAACTTGATTGCAGAATGTCCACCGAGATCCAGGTTGCCAGGAATATTCCTAATCCATAGCGGAAGGGAACGTTCTTCCAGACCGATTTTAATGATTCAAATATGGTTGGTTTCTCCAGGTCACTGTAATCTTCCCGTTCCTCAGTTCCAAAGAATGTAATGAACATCGGCAGGGCAGAGACCAATCCAAAAATTGCACCCATCAACAGCACCTTGGGCGCGTTTTCCGGTGTAAATTCTCCCACAATGATCGCTGGCAAAGTAAAGGCCAGCAAACTGCCCAGAATGGAAAAGAACATCCGGTAGCTTGTTAATGATGTTCGCTCGTCATAATCGGAGGTTAGTTCAGGTGTCAATGCAAAATAAGGCATGTACAACATTGTGGCAGAAGCTTCAAATATTATATAGGCAATAGAATAATAAGCCACAAGGGCTGCCGTGCTTTCATATCCAGGTTTATACCAGAGCATGGTAAAGGTAAAAGCCAGGGGTAAAGCTCCAAAAAGCAGATAAGGCCGTCTTCTGCCCCAGCGGGTCCGGGTGCGATCCGAGATATGCCCGAAAATGGGATCATTAATAAAATCCCAGATCTTCCCGATGAGGATGGGTATGGCCGCTATTCCCGGCCTGAGACCAACCACCTCGATCATAAAAAACAAGAAATATACCCCTAAGATTGTGCTGGTAAGGCTGAATCCAATATCTCCGACACCATACATTAATTTCTTTCCGCGGGTCAATTTTCCATCCATAGATTTCATCCTTGTTTGTTATGATTTAGTGAAATTCATATGCCTAACAAAATCAAATATTCTTGACCGGACCAGCGTACTTTTGGAGGATAAATTCTATAATCACGCCATAGACAACCCCAGCAAGAAAAGAGACCCAATCCTGAGCGCCTGCTGTGAAAAAATATGCCGCGCTTACCGCCAAGCCCAGACCGGCACCGCGTATTAACCAGTTAAGTTTTCCCTGGAAGATGACCATACCCCCGGCAAGGCCGATCAGTAAACCCATAATTACCCGGTTGTACCAGAGGGAAAACAGCAACAGCTGATTTCCCTGCCATCCCAATCGGAAAGCAGCGCCAATTACACAGAATATTCCCAGAATTATCCCGGTGATAAGTGCCAAACCCAGTCTTTTATTCATTTTCTATCCTTCAAATAGGGATCTAATTAATAAATAATATTGTAATCCTTTACCGAATTTTCTGCTCCTTGTTGATCCCCAAAGTCTTGACTTTCTGCAAAATATTTGTTACGCTAAGACTACCAAACGGTCGGTAGGGAAATCAGTCTATGACTCGGAAAGAAATTCTTAGAGCTGCTGCACAAATATTTCAAGAAAAAGGCTATCATGCATCATCTATGCAGGACATAGCTGAAGCGGTGGAGCTGAAAAAAGGCAGCCTATATCATCACGTAAAGAGTAAACAGGAAATCCTCTTAGCTTTGCTTGATGAAGCCTTAGAGATGATAATTGACCGGCTTGATCAGATAAACTCCCAGGACCTTCCCCCTGACTTGAAATTGCGTCAGGCGATGCGGTCCTACCTCACTTTTCTCGCTGATAATCGCTCAATTGCCTCAGTTCTACTTCTGGAATACCGTTCCCTGGAACCTGAATTAAAAAAACTGCATATCCCACGTAGAGATCAGGTAGACCGCATCTGGCAGGAAATCATCACTGAAGGAATTTCCCTTGGGGTATTTCAAACAGCCCATCCAGCCCTGATAACCAAAGCGCTGGTTGGAGTATTGAATTGGACCATCACCTGGTATCGGGAAGACGGTGCCCTATCCCCAACTGAGATCGCAGATCATTTTTCGGATCTGTATTTTCAAGGTTTATTGACCTCTAAATCAACGAATGAGAGCTAATGCCCGACTGAAAAATCGAAAACTGCCGGAATACTGATCAGATGTCAATTTGTGATCAACCTCGCACCTTCCTGCCAGGAATAAATTTATCATTTTGGAGGAAACCATGTATTCTTTTACCCCGACAGAAGAACAACAAATGCTGCTTGATGCAGTCAAAAGGTTTGCTGAAGGAGACCTGCGGCCCGCAGCCAGGGATGCTGACGAGAAAGCAGCCCTGCCTCCAGAGTTGATAGAAAAGGGGTGGGAGCTTGGCATTCTCCAGGCTTCGATCCCTGAAGATTATGATGGTTTTGGAGAGTATTCCTGCCTGACCGGTGTCCTGGCTTCTGAAGGACTTGCATATGGTGACTTGTCCACCACTCTGGCTGTCCAAACTCCAAATTTATTTGTTCTGCCAATATTCCTGGCGGGTTCTGAAGAACAGAAAAAGGAATTCATTCCTGCGGTTATTGAGGCAGAATGGAAAGCCTTCACTGCAGCCCTGATCGAACCTACTTTTAATTTCGACCCCCGGGAATTGAACACAACTGCCAAAACAAAAGGTAAATCCTACATAATCAACGGTGAAAAAACTTATGTCCCCTTCGCAGAAGAAGCTGAAAAAATCTTGGTTTTCGCCAACCTGGATGGAGCAACCCAGGGATTTATTATTCCGCGAGATACAGAAGGCTTGAGTGTTGGCGAACGCCAAAAGACCTTGGGTTTGAACGCTCTCCCCCTCTATTCTGTGAAATTTGAAGAAGTAAAAATTTCCACCGCTCAGAGACTTAATGGAACTGAAGGGCATGAAATGGATCCAATTATAGCCAGATGGCAGGTGTCCCTGGCAGCCATGGCTGTTGGCTTGGCTCAATCTGCCTTTGAGTATGCAGTTGAATACGCCAAGGACAGGGAAGTTTTTGGTGTCAAAGTGGCCCAAAAACAAGCTATAGCATTCATGCTGGCTGAAATGGGAACGGATATTGAAGCGACCAGATTATTAGCCTGGGAGGCCGCCTGGATGCTTGATGAAGACAAGGAAGAGGCATACAAACATGCTTTCCTGGCTTATAACGGAGCAGTGGACATGGTCATGATGGTCACCGATCGGTCTGTCCAGATCCTGGGAGGTCATGGTTATATTCGCGAACATCCTGTTGAAATGTGGATGAGAAACGGGAGAGGTTTTTCCACATTTACAGGTCTGGCAATGGTTTAACAAACTGACCCATTTACCCTTTGATCCGGAGATGGTCACCGATCGTTTCCGGGCAAATTAAAGGAGAAAAAACATGATTAGTTTTGAAATGCCCAAACCCCTGGTTCAAACCCGCCGAGTTGTGGAAACCGTCGCCAAGAATATGATGCGTCCGGTATCCCGCGAGCTGGATGATAACGAACACGAAATCCCCTGGGCTTATATTCAATTTATGCACACTGCAACCAAAGCCATGGGAAGTTCTTCCATGTCCCCGGATGATCCACCGAAAGAAAAAGATCCCAAGAAGGAAAAGAGACCACCCATTAATTACCAGCGCCTGATGGTAATGGTTGAGATGTTATCGTGGGGTGATGCGGGAATTTACCTGTGTACACCGGGAGGAATGCTTGGTGCCGCAGCAGTTGGCGCCGCAGGCACTCCGGAACAGAAAAAGCGCTTCCTGAGCCGTTTCCAGGGCAAGGAACCGGTATTTGACGCTATGGCAATGACAGAGCCGCAAGCTGGATCAGATACTTCAGCAATCAGGACAACTGCTGTCCTCGATGAGAAGACTAATGAATGGATCTTAAATGGTGAGAAAATCTTCGTCACTGCTGGCAATAAGGCTCTGGTGGATTCCAAAGGATTCATTGTTGTCTGGGCCAGCCTGGATCTGGAAGCCGGCCGGGCCGGAATCCGCTCATTTGTGGTTGAGGCTGATACTCCCGGCTGCAAAGTCACCAAAATGGAAGAAAAATTAGGGATCCGGGCCAGTGATACTGTGTCCATAGTGATGCAGGATTGCCGGGTACCATTCGAAAATATCCTGGGTTCTCCAAAAATAGATAAAAGCACCAAAGGCTTTAAAGGGGCTATGGAAACATTCGATGCTACCCGGCCAATCGTTGCCGCATCTGCTCTGGGCGTAGCCCGGGCGGCTCTGGAATTTGTCTATGAAAAATTAGAAGATGAGGGAATTGAAATCCGGTATGGTTTGCCCCGACAAAAAATGACCAACCTGGAGCGGGAGATCATCGATATGGAAACCCAACTCAGAGCAGCCTGGCTTCTGACTGTCAAAGCGCTCTGGATGGCTGATAATAAAAAATCCAATGCTTTGATCGCTTCGATGAGCAAAGTCAAAGCCGGGAAGGTAGCCACGATCATCACTCAGAAAACAGTCGAAATCATGGGTCCGCTCGGTTACAGCCGGGAGTTTTTGCTAGAAAAATGGTTCCGGGATGCAAAAATCAATGACATCTTTGAAGGAACCGGCCAAATCAATCTACTTGTGGTTGCCCGGAATATCCTCGGATACCGTGGAAGTCAATTGCGCTAAATATTTGTCCAAAAACACTC
The DNA here is from genome assembly GCA_964448865.1 of uncultured Anaerolineales bacterium. Lineage (GTDB taxonomy): Bacteria > Chloroflexota > Anaerolineae > Anaerolineales > UBA11858 > B10-G9. Next base: position 4,121 of record CAYUXO010000022.1, on the reverse strand, counting down.
CCCGCACGAGGAGATCAAAATGAAATATTCGATCAATCAAGCAGTGGTAATTGGATCTGGAACGATGGGAGCAGCTATCGCTGCCCACCTGGCCAATGCCGGCATCCAGGTTGCATTACTAGACATCATCCCTTTTGAACTGACAGACCAGGAATCAGCTCAAGGTTTATCACTTGATGACCCCTCAGTAAGGAATCGGATAGTCAACCAGGGATTCCAGGCAGCACTGAAATCCAAACCTGCCAGTTTTTATTCCAAAACACCTGCCAGTATGGTCCGGTTAGGCAACCTCGAAGACGATTTTGAACTTATCAAAGAAGCTGACTGGGTGATTGAGGTGATCATCGAAAATCTGAAGATCAAAAAGGACTTGATGAAAAGGATCGACGATATTCGGTCTGAACACACCATTATCAGCACCAATACCTCGGGTATACCGATTACATCGATTGCCGAAGGAAGATCCAAAGGATTCAGGGAGCATTTTCTTGGTACGCATTTCTTCAATCCACCAAGATATCTGAAACTGGTTGAAATCATCCCCACCAATAACACCCTGGAACAGGTAGTTGCAGATTTCAGTCATTTTGCAGAATATCGGCTGGGAAAAGGTGTGGTGCTTTGCAAAGATACTCCTAATTTTATTGCCAATCGCATGGGGTTTGGAAGCGGTGCATTTGCTCTGGACTATATCTTAAAGAATAACTATACAGTTAAAGAGGTGGATAGTATTACAGGACCCCTCATCGGCCGGCCAAAATCTGCCACATTCCGCCTGCTGGACCTGGTAGGCCTGGATGTCTGGGAGCATGTGGGCTCTAATTTGGTCAACGCCTTACCAGAAAATGATCAGGCAATGACCTATCTGAAATCAAAACCCGCCAATCAATTGATCAGCAGCCTGGTTAAGAAAGGCTGGCTGGGAAATAAATCCCGCCAGGGTTTTTATAAACAAGTTGATGTTGAAGGGAATAAAGAGTTCTGGCCGCTTAATTTAGAAAAACTGGATTATGAAGCTGCCGAAAAAGTCCGATTTGATTCAGTTAAATCCGCCCGTGGAATTGAAGATCTGGGCCAACGTATCACAAAACTACTGGAAGGAAGTGACCGCGCGGCCGATCTGGCCAGGGCTATGCTGCTGCAGGGATTATCATACGCATCACACTGCATTCCAGAAATCTCTGACACCCCGAAACCAATTGATGATGCCATGCGCTGGGGATTTGGACATGAAGCCGGTCCTTTTGAAATCTGGGATATGCTCGGCCTTGAGCCCATAGCTTCAGAAATGGAAAAAGCTGGATATTCTCCAGCATCCTGGGTAGATTCGATGATCAAAAATGGAGTAACTGGTTTTTATGAACGAGATGGTAAAACAATAAAAGCCGTTTATGATCCGGTCCAAAAGAAATATATCACCATCTCAACATCTCCAAAACTAATACGCCTGGATGTGTTGAAGAACGAAAAAACGCGAGTGCTGTCGCGCAACACCAGTGCCTCTTTAATAGATCTTGGAGATGGTGTAGCCTGTATAGAATTCCAGACCAAAATGAATGCGATCGATGATGACACCCTTAATATGATGAACGAAGCGTTGGATTATGTCCTTGTTAATAATTTGGAGGGTTTGGTAATCGGCAGCAATGCTGATAACTTCAGCGTCGGAGCAAATCTGTTTGGAGTTGTTATGGCGTCACAGAATGAAATGTGGGAAGAGCTCGATTTGCTGGTGCAGAAACTTCAGAATGTCAATATGCGAATGCGTTATTTTCCAAAACCAGTGGTGATTGCCCCGGCCGGGATGGCACTGGGAGGTGGATCTGAAATTATCATGCATGGATCCCGAGTGGTCGCCGCAGCAGAGCTGTATGCCGGCCTGGTTGAAGTCGGAGCAGGCGTAATTCCCGCCGGTGGGGGAACCAAGGAGATGGTTCGAAGAATCATCAATCCCCCCCTTCAAACAAAAAATGTTGTCGCTTTCCCGTTCCTGGAGCGTCTTTTTACTCAGATTGGACAAGGAGAAGTTGCCAAAAGCGCCCTGGAAGCCCAGGAGATGGGCATACTGAGCCCAGAAGACAGAATTGTCATCAACAGGGATCACCTCCTTGCAGAAGCCAAACGGGAAGTCCTGCATATGGTTGAAGGGGGTTACCAACCGCCACCGCCAGAAAAAGTCTATGCAGCAGGCAGGGATGCTCTGTCAGGCCTCAAGGCTGGTCTATACAACTTCCGGGAAGCCGGTTATATCACTGAGTACGAAGGGGTCATCGGAGGCAAGCTTATTCAGGTTATGTGCGGTGGAAATCTATCCAAACCAGCCTGGATGGCCGAGAGTTATTTCCTCGACCTGGAAAGGGAAGCATTTCTTTCCCTATGCGGTGAAAAGAAAACCCAGGAAAGGATGTGGCACTTGCTGCAAAAGGGTAAAGTGTTAAGAAATTAACCTGAATAACGCAGGGGTTTATCCCTTAAGGTTGAAAACCTGACCCTGCTGTGAGTTACGCTAAGGAGATCTATATGAGTTCATCCGTTGACCCAAAACGTGATCCGGTAATAGTTGCTGCCGCCAGAACCCCTATCGGGAAAGCAAAGCGGGGATCATTGGCAACAGTGCGCCCAGAAACCATGGCATCTGAAGTGATCAAAGATCTAATTAAACGAGCAGATGGTTTTGACCCTGCGTTAATTGATGACTTGCTTATTGGCTGCGCCTTTCCGGAAGGAGAACAGGGCATGAATATAGCCCGGCTGATAGGATTCAGGGCTGGATTACCGGTAGAAGTACCTGCAGAAACCATTAACCGCTTCTGCTCCTCAGGTGTACAAAGCATCGCCCATGCCGCTCAAGCTATCAGCGCTGGATATATTGACATAGCTATTGCCGGCGGAGTTGAATCAATGTCAATGGTACCCATGACAGGATATAAGTTCAGCCCTGATGCCATCCTGGCGGATGAATATCCCCAGGCATATACACAGATGATAATCACCGCGGAAAATGTGGCCGATCAATTCCATATCAGCAGAGAAGTTCAGGATGAATTTGCTTTCAACAGCCATCAAAAAGCATTAGCTGCAGTGACTTCCGGCCGATTCGACCCGGAAATCACTCCTCTGGATATTGAAGTTGAAACAGCCGACGGTATTCAGAAAACCGACTTTTCAAGAGACGAAGGACCCCGGGCAGATACCAGCCTTGAAAAATTAGCTAAACTGCGCCCGGCTTTTAAGTTAGGAGGAACAGTTACCGCGGGCAATGCTTCCCAGATGTCAGATGGCGCCGCGGGAGTATTGATCATGTCCCTGGAAAAAGCCCGGGAGTTGGGATTAAAACCCATGGCTCGTTTTATTTGCTTCGCAGCCGGCGGCGTTCCACCTGAAATAATGGGGATGGGACCAGTCGCCGCTGTGCCAAAAGTTTTGGAAAGAAGCGGAATGAAATTAAAGGACATCCAGCTGATTGAATTGAACGAAGCTTTTGCATCTCAAGCGGTAGCAGTAATCAAGGAACTTAAACTCCAGGAAGAGATCATTAATGTCAATGGCGGAGCAATCGCCCTGGGACATCCCTTGGGTTGTACCGGAGCAAAACTCAGCGTCCAGTTAATATATGAAATGAAAAAGAGTGACCTCGAGTTTGGTTTAGTAACTATGTGCATCGGGGGAGGCATGGGCGCAGCTGCAATATATCAAAATATGGATGAGTAGCATTTTATAAGGAGAAGTAAAATGACTGAATATACCGTGAAAGAATTGGTTTTTAACCATGAAAAAGCCTTCCTGCCTGAAAAGGCTGCCGGGCTTGAAGCAGTGATCCAGTATAACCTGACCGGGGATGAAGGCGGAGATTATATAATTACCATCTCGGATGATAAATGCAAAGTGGAAGAAGGCCTTGCGGATGATCCAGTCATGACTATGACTGCAGATGGCGTATATTTTCGGGATGTGCTTTTGGGCAGAGAAGACGGCATGAAAGGCTTCATGGAAGGAAAGCTCCAGCTGGCAGGGGATCTGAATCTGGCCATGAAACTGACCAGCTTCTTTAAAATGGGAGGGTGAATTCTTTTACTTCCCAGGGTAATGAATCGAAGTTCGTTTTATATTAATAGCATAAG
>CAYUXO010000021.1:0-34287 GCA_964448865.1 uncultured Anaerolineales bacterium | reverse complement strand
CCGGGTTATGACAGCTCTAGCAAACAGCGCTACTGCCATGTCTTCCACATTGCGTTTGGAAATTGTCCTGGAGACCATTCTCCAGGAGATCCAAGAAGCTTTGCAGGTTGAGGCAGTAACCTTGTCTTTAATTGATCGAAATGAAGATATCCTTGAATACAAAGCCGCAATCCATAAATCAATTGATCTTCATACATCTCTGATAGGAAAGAAGATCAATGTTGGGGAAGGGATTGCCGGCTCAGTCGCCGAAAAATGTGAGGGAGAAATAGTAACAGACCCTGAATCAGACCCCCGATTCTCAAAAACCAAACAACTCTATTCAGATATTTCAGTTGAATCAATCATAGCCGCACCCATTTTTATTCCTGATAGGATATTGGGTGTTGTAGAGGCAATTAATCCCGACTCAGGACATTTCGAGGCCGATACCCTTCAGATTATTTCTGGAATTGGCAGCCTTGCAGGCTCCTTTATTCAAAACGCTCAACTCTACGAAGATTTACAGACCGCCCATATTCGTTATCATGACTTATTTGAAAACAGCGGCGATCCAATCATCATCACTGATTTATCTGGAAATATCATCGAAACGAATAACCAAACCTTGATAGCCAGCCAGTACTCCCAGGAAAAACTCCACTCGTTATCGATCAGTGATATTCATGACATCAATTGGGATATTGTTGGAAAAGAATATACCAATCTCCGGGAAGGTCAATCGCAAACATACGAATCCAATTTGAAAACAAGTAAAGAAGCAGAAATTCCGATCCATGTCAGCGTTTTCCGGATCCAGATTGGTGATGAAAACCGCTTGCAGTGGATACTGAGGGATATCTCAGAGAGGAAAAAACTGGACCAGCTCCGTGAAGATTTGACTTCAATGATTTTTCATGATCTCAGATCACCACTCTCCAATGTGATCTCAAGCCTGGATATTATCCAGGCTTCTCTCCCCGGAGCGGACGACCCTGAGATCCAATCCCTTTTTGATATCGCCAACCGATCAACATTAAGAATTCAGCGTCTGACCAAATCTCTCCTGGATATTAACCGACTGGAAAGTGGACGGGAGGTCACCAACCAGGAATTAATCAATCCAGAGGATCTCATTCAAAATGCCCGACAAGCTCTCATAACCCAGGCAAAAGCAAAAAAACACTCAGTGAGTATTAGCCTGGCCCGGAAGATCCCACAAATCACCGCCGACCGCGATATGCTCGAACGGGTTTTAATCAATTTATTTCAAAATGCGGTCAAGTTTACCCCGACCAATGGAAAAATAGAATTTGGTGTTAAAAAAGATGGAAAGGACACACTGTTCTGGGTGCTGGATTCAGGTCCTGGTGTAGATCCAGATTACATAGACCACATCTTTGATAAATATACCCGAATACATCCAGACGAGAGAATTAAAGGGTTAGGATTAGGATTGGCATTCTGCAGATTAGCCATTGAAGGTCATGGCGGTCGAATCTGGGTTGAAAATATCCCCAGGGGGGGAGCTAAATTTTCATTTACCATTCCAGCAGTAAAATAATATCATTCCTTTGTTATATCAAGAAAAATTCATGCTAATTTTAAGGAGCATCAATGCAAGAAATTAGACCCGGGATTTATTATGAGGAGACCTATCCAGGAGCCACAATTGGTGCGATCTTACTCTCCCGGGGGATGATCTTTATCGACGCTCCCCTCCGACCAGAAGATGGACATCGATGGAAAACAACTTTGTTGAATCGCAGCCAGGGAACCATTCATAAGGTTGTGGTCTGCCTTGATGATCACCCTGACAGAACAATTGGCGCAAAAAACCTCGATTGCCCGGTAATTACCCACCGGGATGCAGCAATAACCCTCCAAGATCAATCAGCCATATATCGCGGCCCAATTTTGGAAAGTGGCTCATCCTGGGAAAGGTACCCGGACACACCAGGGATGCAATGGTTGATCCCTGATATAACTTTCTCAGATAAGATGCAGTTTCACTGGGCAGAAGAACCCGTTATACTGGAACATCATCCAGGTCCCCGCCCCGGATCCAGCTGGGCGATACTCCCTGAACAAAAGGTGGTTTTTATTGGCGATACTGTAGTTCTAAAAGGACCTCCCTTTTTGAGCAAAGCCAATCTAACTACTTGGATCGATACGTTGGATATTTTGCTGAAACCCAGATTCCGGGACTATACCATAATCAGCGGTCGGGGCGGCCCAGTCACCATGGATAATATTAAGGATCTAAAAAAATCATTCCGGAAAATTCACCGCCGAATTGATAAATTAGCAAACCGCAGGGCAGCAGTGGAAGACGTCTCAGCTCTGGCAGATAAATTCATGGATGAATTTACTTTCCTGAAAAGGGACAGAGATTTTTTCTTACAGCGGCTTAAGTACGGATTATCCCAGTATTACCTCAGAAACTATTTCCCCTCAGTCGATGAGGATGGGAAATAAAAACTCTATGTTGAACCTCCTTGGCAAATACGATGAATAATCCTCGGCAGCAGGCTGAACCCGGCTATTTACCCCTCTTTCACACTCTGAGGGGAGGTGTAGCTGAATCCATCCACTATGGAGCTATCGCTGTTGTAGATCCCTCAGGCAAATTATTCGCCTGGTATGGTGACCCCCAATCGGTGTGTTTCCTCCGCTCTTCAGCAAAACCTCTCCAGGCACTTTCCCTTATAGAAAAAGGGGGAGTTGAAAAATTCAACATGTCCGGTGAGGAGATCGCTGTGTGCTGTGCTTCCCATTCAAGCACTGATATCCATCTTAAAACCATCAACCGACTTCAGAAAAAAATCGGCTTTACTGAAGCCGATTTATTATGCTGTACACACCAGCCCTTGAGCCAGGCTGTCAGGGCGAAATTAAGGGATCAAGGACTTGCACCAACCCAGAACCATCATAATTGCTCAGGAAAACATACCGGGATGCTTGCCCTGGGAAAGCTCATGGGCATACCAATCCGGGATTACACTGAACCCGAACATCCCATTCAACAACTGATAATCAGCACAGTGGCAGAGATGTGCGGGCTTGATCCTTCAAAGATCCAATTAGGACGGGATGGCTGTTCAGTGCCTGCTTTTGCGATGCCCCTTTATAACGCTGCTCTGGGATGGGCAAAGCTCTTAGATCCTTCTACTTTATCAACCTCAAGAAAAGCTGCTTGCCAGCTGATTACCCGATCAATTGTAAAAAACCCATATCTTGTGGCCGGCCCCAGAAGATTTGATACCAGGTTGATGAATGCAGCAAAGGGAAAATTGGTATCAAAATCTGGTGCCGAGGCTTATCAGGCGATCGGTATATTTCCCGATGCGATCAAACTAGGATCACCAGCCCTTGGTATCGTTATGAAAATCGCTGACGGAGACCAGGGTAAACGTGCCAGAAGAGCAGTTATGATCGAGATCCTGCTGCAGCTAAAAGTTCTTTCGACAGAACAAACAAAGGAGCTTGCTGACCTGGGACCGGTCGTTGAAATCAGAAATTCATGCCAAATCGTTACCGGTGAAGGAAAACCCTGTTTTCAATTACAATACAGCTAATTCATGAACACAAGAACTCTTGCACAAAAAGCACATCAGATGCTGTTGGAAGAGTTTGGTTTGCCTGTCTGGCGCCCACACTTGTCACCTGTTGCCGAACTGGTTTCCACTATCCTCTCCCAGAATACCAATGATATCAATCGCGACATTGCCTATGATTCCCTCAGGGAGGGATATCCTACCTGGGAAGGTGTTCGTGATGCACAGGAGAACCAGGTAATCGCAGCGATAAGAACTGCCGGGCTGGCCAATCAAAAAGGACCTGCAATCCAGAATGCCCTGCGGGTGATTACTGAAGAACGCGGGAAAATTGAGCTGGATTTCTTAAGGACCAAAACCAGCCAGGAAGCAGCTGAATGGCTGGAAAAACTTAAGGGTGTTGGACCAAAAACAGCAGCAATTGTGTTATTGTTCTCCCTTGAAATGCCTGCCTTCCCTGTCGATACCCATGTTCACCGGGTGACCGGCAGATTGGGCATCCGCCCGGAAAAGATGACCCCTAGTAAATCTCACTCCTTTCTGGCAGAACAATTTCCAGTTGAATCCTATTATCCTGTTCATTTGAACCTGATCCGGCTCGGCAGGGAAATCTGTAAAGCCAGGAGACCAATTTGCACAGAATGCCCTTTAAACTCATTCTGCCAATATTATGAAAACCTTTAGTGTGAAGAATAATCAATCATCACGAAATTTATTTATCAGGATTTCAACTCCACTATTTCTGCTGTTAATCCTGACCTCTTGTCAGGCAGCTTCCACAAGGAAAAAACCTAGAATTGATACACCAACACCCAACCCGGATGGATTGTCACTTGAAACCACAGTTCAACCAGAGATAACCGGTCCGGAATTGACTCCAGCCAGTGAGTTATATACTGTTGTTGGTATCATCGCCGGGGAATCATTGGCTCTATATCAGGATTCAACCAGCGAATCAAATATAATCGGCCAGGTTCCCCCTACTGGAATCAACCTTAGGCCAACCAGCAATATCCTGAACTTAGATGGATCCACCTGGATCCAGATCCAATTTGATGACCAAATTGGATGGGTAGATTTTTCTTTCCTGTCTGAACAACACGGGAATGTTCCCATTGAACTCATCCAACTCGGCCAGACTGTGCTTTCTGCTCTCAAATCTTATCGATACGATCAACTCGAGGAGATTATCCATCCGGATTTATGCCTCCAGCTTTCTCCTTATGCCTATTTGAAATCCAGTAACTTGACATTTTGTGGATCTGAAATAGCTCTTGCAGCAGCATCAGAAGATCTTTTGATATGGGGCAGTTATGATGGAACAGGTAATCCAATCAATCTCAGCTTTGAGGAATACCACGAAGAATTCGTGTACGATCAGGATTATTTCCATTCCCTGATTGTTGGCTACAATACTGAGGTCAGTTCAGGAAATTCCCTCAATAATATCCAGGAAATTTTTCCTGATGGTATGATGATTGAATATTATTTCCCCGGATTTGATCCCCAATATGGAGGATTGGACTGGAGAAGCATTCGATTGGTTTTCGTTCAACATGGAATGGATTGGTATTTAACAGCCATCATTCATGGAGAATGGACAATCTAATAGAACCGATCCAATTCAAGTAACAGACAAATTTCAAGAAACATCCTTTCCAAACTATGAAAAAAAGTTTTTACCAGTTGACTATCTTGATCATCTTGATCGGTACTTTATTAATTGGGGGAAGGTATTTGTTATCAAATAGGGAGCCCACATCAATCGGCGATACTACTCCTGATGAAACACTCGTTCCCCAAACCCTTCCAGCCCAAACCGCTTTACCTACCTCAACGCCGATCCTTCCTCCCCTGCAAAGTTCCCTTGCTGGAGACGTTTATTATTTTTATGGGGATTGGGAATCCGCCATTATAAGCTACGAAGAAACTCTGGCGAGCGCTTCCACACCCGAACAAGGCAGTGAGGCCTTGTTGGGTCTGGGGAAAGTCAATTATCAAAAAGGGGATTATCAAAAGGCCCTGGATTATTTGCGACTTCTGGTGGCAAGTTACCCGGATTCGGCGATTGTTCATAAAGCATATTTTGCCCTGGCTGAAACTTATACAGCGCTCGATCGGCACCTTGAAGCGGCTGATGCCTATCAGTTATACCTGGGAAGGCGTCCGGGTATAGTTGACTCATTTATCCAGAACAGAAGAGGCGATTCTCTTTCTGCCGCTGGTGAATCCCTGAAGGCAATTGAAGCCTATCAGGCCGCCATCGCTGCGGGAAGCAGGGCAGATCTGGATACCCTACAACTTAAAATTGGTGAGGAATACGCAGCCCTGGAAGATCACAACACTGCAATAGTGATCTATAACGACGTTTATACCCGGTCAACTAATGATTATGCCAAAGCCCGGGCCGACTTCCTATTGGGGTTATCCTATCTTGAGATCGGTCAGAACGATCTGGCTGAATCCGCCTTCCGTGATGCTGTTTTCCAATTCCCTCTAAGTTACGATTCCTACCTGGGCCTGGTCGAACTGGTAAATAATGGATTTCAAATCAATGATCTTGACCGGGGGTTGGTTGATTATTACGCCGGGCAATACAGTCATGCTATTGAAGCGTTCGACCGGTATTTAGCTCTCCCCGATGCTACTGACCGGGCTACAGCATTGTATTTCAGAGGTTTCTCACTTCGAAATATGGGGCGCCATGAAGAAGCTTTGATTGCCTGGAATGAAATCATAAATTCCTACCCGGACCATACCTACTATGATGAGGCCTGGGAATCTAAGGCATACACCCTCTGGTTTGAATTCGGCCGGTATGATGAAGCAAGTCAAGTGCTGCAGAACTTCGTCAGCAGTAACCCTAACCATCCCCGTGCAGCTGAATTCCTATACGATGCTGGTCGGGTGGAGGAATTAACCAGAGATCGGGAAAGTGCATCAGCTCTCTGGAAACGGGTATTTAACGATTACCCGACCTCATCATATGCTACTCTCAGCCTTTTCAAAAGCGGTATTTGCCAGGTCAGATTAGGGTCATTCGATCTGGCTCTTGGTACGTTCTCAATTCTGAGAGATGCCTCCCAATCCCTTGAAGAGCTTTCTAAAGCGTTATTCTGGATCGGGAAGGTAAATTATTACCAGGGCAACCCCGATGCCGCCCAGGCCGCCTGGAGTGAGGCTGCCAACACCGATCCAACTGGATATTACAGCGAAAGAGCCCGGGACTTGCTTCAAAACCGGGAACCTTTTGCGCCTCCCCAGGATTATATTATCGGCTACGATGTCCTGGCTGAAAAAAGTTTGGCCCAGGAATGGATCAAGGAGACTTTTTCCATTCCTCCGGAAACAAATTTGGATAGCCTGGGTTTGCTCGCCTGGGATTCGCATATCATTCGCGGAACAGAATTATGGGAGCTCGATTTGTACAGTGATGCCAGAGCTGAGTTCGAAACCTTGCGCAATGAAGTTAGTTTTGATGCCATCAGCAGTTTCCGGCTGGCTAATTACTACGCAGATCTGGGCTTATACAGGCCAGCTATTTTTGCTGCCCGCTCAGTTCTGGATGCCGCAGGCATGAATGATGCTGAAACCATGAATGCCCCTGCTTATTTCAACTATATCCGTTTTGGCACATATTATAGCGACCTGGTCATCCCTGCCGGACAGGAATATGGTTTCCATCCATTCCTGCTATTTAGTGTTATCAGGCAGGAATCCCTATTTGAAGGTTTTGTCAGATCTGCCGCTGGAGCAAGGGGGTTGATGCAAATCATTCCCAGCACAGGGGCTGAGAGAGCTGACAAAGAGGGTTGGCCTCCGGATTACAGTGATGATGATCTGTACCGCCCCCAGGTCAGTGTTAAATTAGGCACAGCTTACTTGGGATTCTTAAGATCCTATTTTGATGGAGATATATATGCCGCTCTGGCAGGTTATAATGCCGGACCTGGAAATGCCGGTATATGGCTGGAAGAAGCCAGGGGGGATCCGGACCTATTCCTGGAGATCATACGTTTTTCAGAAACACAGACCTATATAAAAAACATATCTGAGATTTTTGCTATTTATCGCCGTATATACACAAGGACCCAATAACCTCAAAATAAGCAAGGAGGGATTTTCGTCGTATTACGGACGGCTCCCGAGAACTAGATCGAATTCGAGCGTTTCACCACCCCGGATCGCAAGGATAGTTACATTATCTCCTGGTTTTTTATAGGTCAGTAAATACCCCATAAAATCTTCAAAGTCATTTACTATTTGATCATCAATAGCGATAATCAAATCTCCACCCTTGGGATGGGTCTGAGCCGTAACTGCTCCTACTAATCCGGCTTTATCTGCCGGGCTTCCCGGAGTGACTTCTAATATATATACACCCGTTGATTGGGGTAAATCTAGCTCTTCCTTAACGAACAGACTAACTTCACTAAGAACCTGGACACCAACATACGGTGAATCATGAAAGCCAAATTCAATTAAATCAGGAATGACGTTTTTTGCTGTATCAATAGATATGGCAAATCCCAATCCAGAATTTATCGGTTGACCTGCTAGATCGATATTGGTCGTTCTGATCGCGGAATTTATTCCAACTACCTCACCGGCCAAGTTTATGAGCGGTCCACCAGAATTTCCCGGATTGATTGCCGCATCTGTTTGAATGATATTGCCAGTAGAAAAGGCACCTCCTCCGGGTGCAAAATGCATTGATTGTAAAGTCCTACCAAGAGCAGAAATGATTCCCTGGGTCATAGTTCCTGTGAGACCCTGGGGATTGCCAATTGCAATCACGGTTTGCCCAACTGCCAGATCCTGGTTTCTTCCCAATGGGAGGACTGTTAATTCCAGGGGAAGTTGATCCAATTCCAAGACTGCCAGATCCGAATCAGGATCTGATCCAATAACCTGGGCACGAGTTTTAAATCCAGACGGAAAATCTACTTCGAGGTCAGTTGCCGATTCAACCACATGGAAGTTGGTAACAATATGTCCCTCGCTATCCCAAACGAATCCGGTACCCAAACCACCCCCCTCCTCAGTCAAAGCGCGGATTGCGACCACACCCGGGTTGATCTCCCTGTACAATTTGGGCAAGTCACCCTCTTCCACGACAACTGTGTTAATTGTTGTGACAATCTTTTCTTTGATATCCTCAGCAGACTGATTGAAAAAGGTTTCAGAGCTGATCGAACAAGCCCAGGTGCTCAAAGCCAGCAACGCTACAACCAATAATAAAGCAGTTCTTTTTTTCATCCAAATTTCCTTTGTTTTTTCATCACCCGGGATTATTTAAAAATTTTTATCAAGTCTAGATCCCCGGACACTGTTCGTAGAATCAATCATTACCCATCATTATTAGACAGCCATCCTTGATAAATACTTACCCCCAATTATATCCAGTAGCGAATGATCAGCCCAGTATTTTATAAAGTTCTAATAACAAACCTGTGATATATAAAAGCCTCCTCAATCGAAATATCCGATTGAGGAGGCTCTTGCCAAAGGAGGAAACAGTGATAAATAATTTGGTTTATCCCGTCTCAAATTCAATCATAACATACCTTATTTTTGACACATAAGCACAAGCTCACCGAAATCACATGACCTTCATCATATCCCCCATTGAGGGGTGTTATTTGAGACCCCTCAATAGTAATAATTTCTTGGGCACAGCACCCCAGGATTCTAGAAAAGATGTCTGTAACTACTCAGATATTGCCATTTATTTCTCATTGTTGTACAATCGGTTTTGAAGCCTTATTGCCCTCGTAGCTCAGTGGATAGAGCACTTGCTTGCGGAGTAAGGGGTCGCGTGTTCGAATCACGCCGAGGGTGCTGAAAACAGAGCGGGGAATTCCGCTCTGTTTTTTGAATTAACCGGCACCCATATTGGGCGAGGAACTTTTGTTATAACTTTAATGGGCAGTAAGCAGCCAGATATCTACAATCAGGATCACGAAAGAAGTGCCTCCGTAACCCCTTTCTCGGTATGGTGTTGTAAATTTTGTATTTAACGAGATCATCCCATATTTGAAAGAGAGGTTTTTTATGTCTAAAGTTGCCATTGTAACTGATAGTTCACCCTATATCCCAGAAGAAATCATTAAGGAAAATAATATCCATGTTGTACCCCTGATAGTTATTTGGGGGGAAGAAAATTTTTATGACGGTGTTGATATCTCACCGGTTGAATTTTACGAACGCCTGGGAACAGCAAAAGTTATGCCCAGTACATCACAACCCTCCGTGGCTGATTTTGAAGTGCTTTTCCGATCCCTGCACAATGATGGTTATGAAATACTCGCGGTCCTCATATCTGAGGATTTATCGGGCACGGTATCATCTGCAACCCAGGCTAAAAAACTGCTTCCGGACGCAACCATTGAAATCGTTAACTCAAAAACCATTGCTATGGCGCTTGGTTTCATTGTAATGGCAACTGCTCGAGCGGCCAATCAGGGAGCATCCCTGGCAGAATGTAAAAAGATCGCCGAGGATGCCATGGAAAAAAGCGGGGTCATTTTTGTGGTCGATACTCTGGAATTTTTACATCGGGGTGGACGGATTGGAACTGCAAAACGATTCATGGGCAGTTTATTGAATGTAAAACCTGTCCTGGCAATTGAAAATGGATTGATCGTTCCTCTCGATTCTGTTCGCACACAGAAAAAAGCCCTCGCACGTATAATCGAAATCATTGAAGAAAGAACTGCTGGCCACAAACCTGTCAGGATAGCCACCTTGCACGCAAATAATCTTGACACGGCTCAAAGAATTCTCGAGGAATCTTCTAATCGTGTCAATCCAGTGGAACAGGTCCTGGCTGAAATCAGCCCGGCAATCGGCACCCATACTGGCCCAGGTGCAATTGGTCTGGCCTACCTGGTCGACATGTAATCTCAAATAAGATCAGACCTTTATAACCGATATCAAGGGGCTGCCTTTTCAGACAGCCCCTGATTTTTTTCCGGGATGGTAAACTTATCTTAGAAAACAATTACCCAGGATATATTATGAACCCTGCTGAAAAACCCGACTTAACACATCAAGATCAACCATTGCAGGAAATCGAGATCCTGGAATTTTCCAGCGAGATCTATCCTGATCACAGGCGGGTTAAGGTCACTTTTACATTATCGGATTTTCAAGTAAATCCCAATGCATCCATTGTACTCATGAACCAAAATAGTGACCGCTTAGCAGAAATCAATATCATTAATATATTCAACCGAGCGAATGAAATAACACTGCATATTCCAGCAAATCAGAACAAACCTGGAGATTACAAGATTGAGCTGGATTTGTTTTACGTCCAGGAAGAAGAAATCCCTGGCGCTGATGACCAGGTTTCACTAAAAACAATTCCATTGAAATCCGTTACCACTTCTTTTACACTGCTGTGAAAAATCAATATCCGACTGATTTTCAAATAATGATCCAGGATCTCCTCCAGGAGGATGCACCCACCTTTTGGGGTTCATATGAGGATGATCCCCCGTTTACAGGTCTCAGAATCAACACACAAAAAGATAACCATGACGTAATGCTTGCCCGGCTACCCGGACAATTCCAACCATTGCCATGGATTGACCATGGTTACCAAATAATTCAGAGTTCAGAGCTGGGTAAACACATTTTCCACGCAGCAGGGTTATATTATCTTCAGGAACCATCAGCAATGGTTCCCGTTATTATCCTGGATCCTCAGCCGGGTGAGAAGATCCTTGATCTCTGCGCTGCCCCGGGAGGTAAAACCACCCAAATATTATCAGAAATGAAAAACCAGGGATGGCTGCTGGCCAACGATCCCAATCCGAAGAGAGTTCAAGCATTAAAGAGAAATATGGAGCGGTGGGGATCACGCAATTCGGGAGTCACAAATGAAACACCGGCCAGGTTGGCTGAGCATTTTGGCCCTATATTCGATCGGGTGTTAATAGATGCTCCTTGTTCAGGAGAAGGTACCTTCCGATCAAATCCGGGATCTATTAAAAAATGGTCAACCAGGTTCAGGGATCGTTGTTCTTTGATACAGGAAGATATCCTCTGGCAAGGTGCCAAATTGGTTCGCCCTGGAGGTGTATTGGTTTATTCCACTTGCACTTTCAATCAACATGAAAATGAAGGATCTATAAAACGTTTTCTTGATAAAAACCCAGAGTTTTACCTCGAGCAAATTCCAGTTCTGGACGGTTTCAGCAAAGGTTTTTCTTTCAGTGATAACAACCTGCACGATTTCAGCAAAACAATCCGTATTTGGCCCCACCAGGCACCGGGGGAAGGCCATTTTATTGCTTTATTGAGGAGAAAGGGAAACAATCACGAAGCGATTATATTTCATTCAGATTCCGGACAGGAGCTTGAAGCCAGGCAGCGGATAATTTATCAAGATTTTTATTACTCAACAATCAAACTAAATTCAAATACAGAAGATATCCACCCGGAAAGCCTCTTACTGAAAATGTATGGGAACCAGCTCTATCTGGTACTTCCTGGTGCTCCTCCTTTAGAAGGATTACGGGTTGAACATTGGGGATGGTGGATTGGTACTATTCAAAACGATCTATTCCTTCCCAGTCCGGCATTGGCAACCGGTCTGATCGGGGAGGATTCTCAAAAAGTGTTAGAATTTTCAATAGGTGATCAAGATCTGGATTTATATCAAAGGGGATCCCCAATTAAGAGCGATCTTGAGGTGGATGGATCCGGCAATTGGATATTGGTCACAGTTGAAGGATATCCATTAGGTTGGGGAAAAATAATCAAGGGAAAAATAAAGAGCTACCTGCCCACCTGGCTGAGGACTTACTAGAGGAAAAAACAGGGACATTGCATGAGTGAAGACGGAAATCAAGATAATCACGATCAAAAACCAGATTCGAATTGGCGATCTAATTTTCTGCTGATAATTATTGCCCTGATCCTAATTATCACGGCTGTGATATTTTATCCTGGCGCACGCCAAAAAATGCTTGAATCCCGGGTAGAAATCATACTCTCCCCCACACCTGATCTCATTTCAGAGACTCACACTCCGGTTCCTGAACCCTCTCAATCAGATTTCCCGGGACCTACACCAACCCCGGTAGTCTATGCTACTACATCACAATTTGGTTCTTTAGTTCTTTCTATAAGGGAAGGGAATGACATTCATCTGTTCCTCTACAGACCTTTTCTTGAAAATTCTACAGGAATGAACTTATCCGCCCTGCCCCTAACCAGGATCTCTTCCGGAGCGCACCAAGACATCACTCCAGCCATCAGTCCCGATGGATTGAAAATTGCCTTTGCATCCAATCGTGATGGTCCCTGGGATTTATATATTCTGGATCTATCGACTGGTGAAACCAGTCGTTTTACAGATACGACGGCCTACGAAGGAAACCCAACCTGGTCTCCAGATAGTAAATGGCTGGCATATGAAAGGTATCAGCTTAATAATCTGGACATCTTCATTCAAGACATAGATCTCACCAGCGGTGCCATACCTCTGACAAATCATCCCGGTGCCGATTATGCACCTAATTGGTCCGGGCAGGGACGGAAAATCAGTTTTGTCAGTACCAGAAATGGCAAACAGGAAATCTGGTATGCCGACCTGGACTCACAGCAGGCTGATAAAGCTGTCCAGGTGCCAGGAATAGACGGGCTGTCAGTTGATCATCCCTCCTGGTCTACTGACGGCAGGTATCTATCGTGGTCAATTATCACTGATGAAGGTAATCACTCCCTTGTAACCTGGGACTCAACCCGTCCAGAGGAAAAACCAATCTATGCCGGCCCGGGGGATTGGCCAATCTGGGGAGGCCCGGGAGAGATCCTGTTCACAGTCATTAAAACTCCCTACAAAAGTTATCTGACAGCATACCCTGGTTATCAACCAGATGTCCAGGTTATGTTACCTGCGATAGAAATGCCCGGTACTGTAGAAGGAATCAGCTGGGTACATAATATTTCATTGATCATCTCTCCAGAAGACCCGCAAATCAACCCTCCTACGCCCCTATGGAAAGAATCATCCTTTTCTGGAGACGGTCATCAGAATTTGATCGAATTAAGAAATCTTGATGCACCTCTACCTATATTCATAGAGGAGGCGGTGAGCACATTCTCACCCCTCCGACAAAAAACCAGGGAACTTGCTGGATGGGATTTTCTATCCACTCTTGAGTCCACCTATCTGCCCCTTGATGAATTTCTTGAGCCGGACATCAATCTGGGGTGGCTCCATACCGGTCGGGGCTTAATGATCAACGATATCCCCAGGTTGGCTGACTGGCTGATCGTAATCCGGGAAGATTATGCTGATAAAACCTTCTGGCGGGTGTATATCAAAACAAACGACCAATCGGGTCTGCAGGGGAGACCAATCAAAGAATACCCCTGGGATTTTAACGCTCGATATTCCGGGAATAATTCGGCCTATGAGAACGGTGGAACAAGAATAAACTCCATACCATCCGGCTATTGGTTGGATTTTTCTGAGCTTGCGGCTGCCTACGGGTGGAGTAGATTTCCAGCAGAGAACCATTGGCAATTCTCAGAAACAGCCTCCAGATACCAATACTTCGCATTTGCCCAGAGGTTGAGCTTAGAATCCGCCTTACTGCAGCTATATTCTCCGGAGGCCATCAAGGGGTTGACAGGCTTTGCCAATCCCTGACCCAATCATGATCAGATCCCCTGGTTTTGAACTTGACCGAAGTAAACTGTCGATGAGAAATTTATTTTCCATCCTGACAATGCTGCTTGGCATAGGTGTCATCCTGATCGGCTGCCAGAGCACTCAGATCAAGCCAGCCAACCAGGTTGAAACAACTGGTATTCTGGCAAGTTCAACCCCCTCGATACCGACAGATACCCAGGTAAGCCTTAATTTAGCAACCCTGACAGCAAGCCCGGAACTAGAAATCAGCTCTACTCCCTCACCGATACCCCCCATCCCCGAGTTCTCGGTGCCCCCGGATAGGAACGGAACGATCTATGCCTGGCGCCCGCCAGTTTATGCCGTTCCCTGGATTCCAAGTCCCCAGGATCATTTTTATTTCACTAATCCTATCGCCGCGTTCGATATTGATTCTGCCTTTTCTACATACCCTTATGGAGATGTTTTCTTTGATAATGTCGTTCACACCGGAATTGATATTCCAGGAGATATGGGAACACCAATTCTGGCTGCCGGTGACGGCAAAGTGATTTATGCAGGCCAGGGGGTTTATCGCGGTGGACAGGATATTTTCGACGATCCCTACGGAAAAGCGGTAGTGATTGAACATTCGTTCAAATATCAAGGAGAAGCTTTATATACCCTCTATGCCCACCTTGATGAAATACTTGTCGCAGTTGGTGAATCCGTTCGATCCGGCCAGAAGATCGGTTTAATGGGAAACACCGGGAATACCACAGGCCCCCACTTACATTTCGAAGTCAGAATAGGGAAAAACGAGTATTTCTCGACCAGGAATCCAGATCTTTGGATGTCCCCTCCCATCGGGTGGGGAATTCTGGTCGGGCAGATACTGACTTATGAGGGACGGCTTCATGAGCAGCAAATTATTTATCTAACCCGCTCAGAAGACGATCTCAGAGGTGATGAAATTGATGATTTACTATGGATTGGTAAATCTTACCAGAACGAGGCCATAAACAGCGATCCTTATTATCTTGAAAACATCACCATTTCAAATATTCCTGCGGGAACATATATCGTTTCTATTCCAGTCACAGAAATTGGATTTGCATATCAGAAAAAAGTTGAAATAAAGCCTGGACAGGTAACTTTTTTCAAGTTTCATGTCTGGCGGGGTTTCACAGATGAAGCACTCCCTACTCCGACAGTATTGTTTTCTCCATCCCCTTGACGTTTAGAACATTTGTGCTACACTTCAAATAAGTTATCAGGGGAAAGGTATTATATTTGAGGAGGAATAAATGGCGGAAGATCCACGGAAAACAGCATTAGACAAAACACTGAAAGAAATTACAAAACGCTTTGGCGAAGGTGCAATCATGAAAATGGGGGAAGTACAGGGTTTGGCTGTTGAAGTGATCCCCACCGGCACATTATCGCTTGATCTGGCATTAGGTGTTGGGGGCATTCCCCGCGGCAGAGTGACAGAAATATTTGGTCCTGAAGCGTCTGGAAAGACAACTATTTGCCAACATATTGTTGCGGAAGCCCAAAAACAAGGCGGGATTGCTGCATTCATTGATATGGAACACGCTCTCGACGCTGCCTATGCAGCTAAAACAGGCGTAGATATTAATAACCTACTTATTTCCCAACCTGATACAGGTGAACAAGCCCTGGAAATCGCTGAATCCCTGATCCGTTCCGGAGCGGTAGACATCATAATCATTGACTCTGTGGCAGCTCTTGTACCCCGGGCTGAAATTGAGGGAGATATGGGCGATTCCCATATGGGTTTGATGGCG
The DNA here is from genome assembly GCA_964448865.1 of uncultured Anaerolineales bacterium. GTDB lineage: Bacteria > Chloroflexota > Anaerolineae > Anaerolineales > UBA11858 > B10-G9. The sequence goes on along the minus strand of CAYUXO010000021.1, from coordinate 18,310 downwards.
CGCTTGATGTCGCAGGCTCTCCGGAAATTATCAGGTGCCATTAAACAAACCAACACCTGCCTGATTTTTACAAATCAGCTCCGCGAGAAAATCGGTGTGGTATTCGGCAATCCTGAAACCACCCCAGGCGGACGGGCACTGAAATTTTACAGTTCCATCCGTCTTGATGTGAGGAGAATCCAATCGATCAAGTCCGGGACCGATATTATTGGAAGCCGTATCAGAGTACGAGTAGTAAAGAATAAAGTTGCCCCACCTTTCAAAACCGCTGAATTTGATATCATGCATGATGAAGGAATTTCCAGATCAGGAGATATCCTTGACCTGGCAGTCGAGCTCGGGGTCGTTGAAAAACGGGGATCATTCTATTATTACGGGGATGACCTGCGAATTGCCCAGGGCCGCGAAAATGCCAAAGTATATCTCAAGGAAAACCCGGACATTGCCGATGAAATTGAAAACGCCATTAAAGCCCTCGTAATGGACCAAACCGCATATGAAATAGAAACTATTTCAACCAATGAGCCTGATGGAGATGAAGAAACTTCCAAATAAAGTCAATTCCGTTTTCGTGTCGTTATTGTTTATCCTGCTAATAACGGGTTGTGATTCTGGCGAGTTGAATATTACCCCCTCGCCAGAGGCTCATTTTGTACCCCCGACACTGAATCCTGCTGATAATCTTCCTTTACCCCAACCAACAATCCTGCCAACCCGTCAGGTAAATTGCTTAAACCAGCTCAAATTTAAAGATGATCTGTCAATTCCAGACGGCACTGAAGTCGATCCAGGGCAAAAGATCACCAAGCGTTGGTTAATTTCAAATCAGGGGAGCTGCAACTGGAATCAGGCTTATTCACTTCAGCTGATATCTGGGCTGGCCCTGGGAGCAGAAATATCCCAGCAGCTCTATCCGGCGCGGCAAAATACAGAGGCGGTCCTGGAAATTATCTTTTCTGCACCCGATAATCCAGGTAGATACAATTCCTGGTGGCAAGCCTATGATCCGGATGGAAATCGATTCGGTGATCCAGTCTACATCGAAATAGCAGTAGTGGATCAGGAATAATTCAGGGATTATCTTTATGGGTAAAGGAGATTCAAGCCTTCAGCGCGTACAGTTCGAATTGAACTCCCTTGGTATCGACACTGATATTAAAGTATTACCTGCCAGCACAAGAACTGCTCTTGAAGCAGCCCGGGCGGTCGGTTGTCAAGTAGGACAAATTGTTAAATCACTGGTATTTCAAGGAGTTACCAGTCAAGAACCACTCTTGATATTGACCAGTGGTTCAAATCAAGTTGATGAAGCTCTGGTAGCAGAAATAACCGGTGAAAATATCAAGTTTGCTTCAGTAGATTTTGTCCAAGAGGAGACTGGTTTCGCGATCGGAGGAGTTTCACCGTTCGGGTTGAAGAAAAAAATAACCACTTACTTTGACGAGGACCTGCTTCAATACCCTCTTATCTGGGCAGCTGCCGGATCCGATCATGCGCTTTTCTGCATTCAACCGAATTCTCTGGTTAAAGCTATCGGCGCCAAGGTTATTACAGTCCATCCAAAAAAAACAGAATAAAACAATCGGGTTGAGGATCTTTTCAGATTTTCAACCCGATTGGATAGGATATTCTATTGTTATGAAATCTAGACCATAACTCAGGATGTTCGCTCCTGCCAGCGAATACTTACCAGGCAGTAGCAGAAAACCAGCAATCCGATTGGAATTTCAGCCCTTATCAACAGTCTAGCTCCCCTTTTAAATACTCCCCGGGGCTGGATTTCGCAGAGTTCCTGATTGGAACTATTTCTTACTCTCCAACTCCTGGCTTTGTTTCCACCAGGAGATAGCACAACAGAATTTCCTTGAAACTTAATGATAAAGGTTGGCCTTAAAGCCTTTCGCGGCATTGCGCCACCAACCAGGGTCTCACCATCTCTCCACTCATAATTAGATTCCAGAAACTGGTTTTCTTTAATAACATTTCCGTTCCATCCGCAGCTTTATAAATACCATCAGACTTACCCGCCTTCAGGCTCATAATTCCAAGGATGCCTTCCCTGGATTGGAAAACATGTTCCGTCTTAAAATTCTCGGACTCAAGTACTTCAATTATATCTGCCTTTATTTCCAGATCACTCATCACCGATCTCTTCATCAGTAGATTGACCTACATATTTTTCCGCTACGTCAGTCATTGCCACCATGCCCATCATTCCACCAAGGTTCATTGTATCCACAGCGCTGGAAGGGACAATAACCATTGCACCTTTTTCCTTTAATCCTTCGAAGAGCATATTCATCGCCCTCAAGTGTAGCGCAGTTGGATTATTCCGATAGGCTTCAGAAGCTTTGGCAAAAGATCCAGCAATTTGTTCTTCACTCTCGCCCAGGATCACTCTAGCCTGGCGTTCCCGCTCAGCTTGAGCTTGTCGGCTCATTGCATCTTCCAACCCACTGGGGATTACAACGTCTCTAATCTCAACCGACTGAACAGTGATTCCCCAGGGCGTGGTCCGGTCATCTATGATATGCTGCAGCTCGGCATCCATGCGAGCCCTTCCCACTAAAATGTCAGCCAGTTCCATCTGTCCGATTATTTCCCGCAGGGCTGTCTGGGATGCCCAGGAAATTGCAGCCCAGTAATCTTCTACTTCTAGGGCTGCTTTTTCAGCATCCCAAACCGCCCAGAACAAAACAGCATCCACATCTACAGGGACTGTGTCTTTGGTAAGAGTTCGTTCGGCAGTGAACGAAGTTACCATCACCCGGTGATCGATCCAGGTTGGAATCGTGTCAAATATAGGTATGATCCAAAATGGCCCAGGTCCTTTTAAGCCAACAAATCTACCCAATCGCAAATGAATGGCTTTTTCCCACTGCTCAGCAACCTTAAAAGCCAGCAGGATATAGAAACCAATGATATTTAATATCAGAAGTTCTAAAACTATCCAAAGTGCCCTGACGCTTTCAACAATCATCCAAACCGCAGCACCAGAGGAAATTAAAATCAATAACACAAAGCTAAATACTGCCACCCCATTGATCTGGGTTTGCTTCTTCTCTTCATAACTGAAATCCAATCCTGTAGGTTTAATAACCATGGTGAATGCCCTCCTCTAGATTGGCTCTATTTCTCCCCGTTTTCTGAAAACCAGTTTTTCATTTGATCCTGGAAAGTTTTCTTAATCTCATCTACTGAGTAGCCCAGACTATTGGCTTCTTTCAATGCAGATTCAATGATCGAATAAAGTAATTTTTGACGTTTCTTTTCAATCTGTTTTTGATCTGGTACTCCACTGACAAATGTCCCTTTACCACGCTGGGTGGAAATCACTCCCTCACGATCAAGTTCAAAATAAGCTCTAGCAACTGTATTCAAGTTGACACGAATGTCTGCAGCTAATTCACGGATCGTAGGCAGCTGTTCTCCCGGTTGGATCTGTCCGGCGGCGATCAGGGTGTGTATGCTGTCTTCAATTTGGATATATATCGGCACACTGCTATCAGGGTCTATGATTAATTTCATATTTTCCTATTGTATTAGTACTTTAGTACAACAGTATTGTTGCATACTTATCAACTGATGTCAATGTCATTTGAAATAGTACTTGGTCGAGATTGAAAATTTGACTTGTATCCAGTAATGGCATACAATCTGAAAGCTGGAAAACTTCTGCACGATACTAATCAGACTGGATACCCTATGGATACTAACCAGACCAGGCGAATAGCGGTCATTGACCTCGGCTCAAACACAACTCGCCTCATCATCATGGAAACCAGATTGGGTTTTTCTTACCGCCTGGTTGATGAGGTCCGGGAAGTGACCCGGCTGCGGCAGGGTCTGACCTCCCAGGGATTAAGCAAAAAAGCAATCGCCAGGGGGCTTTCAACATTGCGGTTATATATGGATTTTTGCAAACAGACCAAAGTCGACCAGATCCTGGCAACTGCTACCAGCGCGGTCCGAGATGCAGCAAACGGCCCAGCGTTTCTTAAAAGGATTAAAAAGGAACTTGGGTTATCCATTCAACTTCTCGATGGCGACAAAGAGGCTTATTATGATACTCTGGGAGCTCTTAACGAAGTTGAACTTCAACAAGGGGTTGTTCTGGATATCGGTGGTGGCAGCATTCAGCTCAGCCAAGTAAAAAACAGGAGCTTCACCAAAGGTGCATCCCTGCCTCTCGGAGCTCTGGCGTTAACAGATTTATTTATCACTTCTGATCCCCTCTCCAACAAGGATTTTGAGAATGTTAACCAGGAAATTACCCGACAGCTTGATACCATTAATTGGTTGTCTAAGAAAAAAGGAGAACCTCTGGTTGGACTCGGTGGAACCATTCGAAACCTGGCCTTAATTGAAGCAACTCGGCAAAAATACCCCCTTCACACACAGCATGGATTTATCCTCACACGAAGTTCAGTTGTAAAAAGTATCAAGATATTCAGGGAATTACCGCTCGATAAACGCCAGATTATTCCCGGCCTCAGCAGCGACCGGGCTGATATCATTCTGCCAGGCGCAATGGTGCTGCTCGCGGTTATGGACCGGCTTAAAGCTAAATCTCTCGAATTATCAGTCAATGGTCTCCGGGAAGGTGTCTTTCTTGAGCTGTTCTGGTCTCATCTTGATCCCCCTATAATCCCCAGTGTAAAGCATTTCAGTGTTCTAAATTTGGCCCGGAACTATTATTATGAAAAGGAACATGCAAATCATGTAAGTTTTTTGGCTGGCAGGCTATTTGAACAACTGACTCCATTACACGGCTTCGGAGCAAAGGAGCGGGATATGCTTTACGCTGCTGCTTTGCTTCATGATCTGGGACGGATAATCGGTTACACCAGCCATCACAAACACAGTCAAACTCTTCTTGAATATAATGGGATTCCCGGATACACACCACGAGAAACAGCCTTAATTGCCCTGCTCTGCAGATATCATCGCAAAGGCCAGCCGGTAATTTCTGATTACAAATTGCTATTAAATAAAAAAAACCAGATCATTCTCCAGAGATTATCATCCATTCTGCGTGTTGCAGAATGCCTGGAGCGCGGTAGAAATGCCAATGTGACAGACGTTATCGCAACCTGGGATAAAGAGAATCTGCGCCTGACCTTAATCGCCACCCAGTATCCAGCGGTTGAATTATGGCAAACGGCTCGGAATGCAGGCCCCTTGTTATCAATAGCATTTGAAAAGGAAATCAGTCTGGATAGTTTTTCTCCCCCTCTGAATTCCGCTGAATGACCTTTCAGAATATAAACTGGTGAATACTATCCGATTTAATAATATCTGTTTGATCTGAATTGATTATTCACTCAGCATGATGCCAAATTCCCCGATTTTGAATCATCCACTCCTGGGAATTCATGATTTCTTCGTCCACCCCCCTTGTGACAGGTTCATAATCACCATCTGGCAGCATCAGACGGGCCTTTACATTATCCCTGAGGTGGATATTTAAAATTTCATCTCGCAGGGAAATTTTTATTTTTTCATCTTCTATTGGAAACAGCGTTTCAACCCTTCTATACAAATTCCTGGGCATTAAATCAGCACTGCCGATTAATATTTCCTCATCGCCCCCATTCCGGAAATAATATATCCTGGGATGTTCCAGAAATCTGCCCACAATTGAGGTAACAGTAATATTATCGCTGATACCGGGAATCCCCGGCCTGAGACAGCAAATTCCCCTGGCCTGGATGTCAATCTTAACCCCAGCCTGGGAAGCCCGGTACAGGGCTTCTATGCAGTGGCTATCGACCAAAGAATTCATCTTGAATGCTAGATAACCATCTCCCTGCTGCTCGTGAACCTGGATTTCCCGATCGATTCTAGATATGATCCCCTGCTGCATTTCACCTGGGGCAACTAATAACTTTTTATACTCATTTTTCCGGGAATACCCTGTCAATCCATTAAATAATGCTGAAACATCTTTTCCGAGATTTGGATCACAAGTGAAGTAACCCAGGTCGGAGTACAATCGGGCTGTGACATCGTTGTAATTGCCAGTTCCCATGTGAATATACCGGCGTATCCCATCTGGTTCATGGCGAATAACAACACAAACCTTGGCATGAGTCTTTAATCCTATCAACCCATAAACCACATGAACTCCTGCCCGTTCCAGGGATTTTGCCCAGACGATATTATTAGCTTCATCAAATCGGGCTTTTAATTCCACCAATACTGCAACTTGTTTCCCATTTTCCCTGGCATCCATCAAAGCTGCAACCACTGGAGAATCCGGGCCCACACGGTAGAGAGTCATCTTTATCGCCAGAACCACTGGATCACGGGCAGCTTCCCGGATAAACCTGATCACCGGTTCAAAACTATCATATGGATGATACAAAAGAATATTTTTTCTACGAATCACCGAAAAGATACTTTCATCTGTGGATAAGGATGGCGGAATAGATGGCTTAAAGGGTTTATCTTTAAGCTCTGGGCGATTTATCTCCATCAATTCTATTACATCACTTAACCCTATCGGTCCATCTACCACATATATTTGGTAGGATGCCACATCCAAATTAGTTTGCAGAATATCCCGAACCTGGTCCGGCATAGAAATATCAATTTCCAGGCGGATCGCAGAACCAAACTGCCTTTCCCGAACACTTTCTTCAATTGCAGATAATAAATCAGAGGCTTCATCCTCCTCAATTTCCGGATCGGCATCACGGGTAACTCGGAAGGGATAGGCAGCATCCACTTTTAAGCCTGGAAATAGTAAATCCAGGTTAGCACTAATAATTTCCTCTATCCAGACAAAATTAGTTGAACCTCGATCATTTAAGCCCAGTTCCTGGTACTCATCTGCGCTTTCTTCACTGGGTATAGAGATTAACCGGGAATAGATTTTCGGAACCTTTAGCCTGGCAAAGCGTTGGCCATGTTTGGAATCATGCACAACAACCGCAAGGTTCATGGAAAGATTAGATATATGGGGAAAAGGATGACCGGGATCAAAAGCAAGGGGTGTTAGAGCTGGATAAATCTCTTTCTTGAAATAACTTCTGAGCAGTTTTCGCTGTTTGCGTTTTAACTGATCATAATGAAGGACTTTAATACCCTTCTTTTTCAATTTTGGGAGCAAGTCATTTTTCCAGCAATTATAACTTTCCTCCAGTTTTGGAAGAAGCTGCTGCCTTATCAACGCTAGTTGTTCAGAAGGGAGAAGGCCATCAGGGGGTATCTTATGATGAGCACCCGCTTCCATCTGCTTTCTCAGGCCAGATACGCGGATCATAAAAAACTCATCCAGATTATTTGAAAAAATTGACAGGAATTTCAGTCGTTCCAGGAGGGGATGATTTGTGTCCAGGGCCTCTTCAAGTACTCTTTCATTAAACTTAATCCCACTTAATTCTCTATTCAGGTATAAAGAAGGATCCGAAAGATCTTGGGGGGGCTTACTCAACAATTGTTTAATATTGTCGATAACCATCTATTTCTCCCAATTGTGGATGATGACTATCATCAAGGTCAAAATACTTTTTACAGTGAGGTTTTTTGTCTGTGGGACAAGATTTTACCACAGACAGGTAAAGGGCAACCCTTGATCTAGATCAATATAACCGCGATCAAGTCGGAATTCACAGAAATATTGAGATTAATTGCATGTTTGTTCAAAAATTCCGCTGTTCAGTTTTTATCACTTGGGTCAAACAGAGCATGGAAACTTTTTATTGAATATCACTGTATTAAAGATATACTATTAAAAGTTCGATAACTTTACCTGCCTCTAAAACATGAGGGGAAACCTTATGAAACCTATCAAAATCAATCTAGCAGTAATATATTTATTGGGATTGTTTTTGTTAACGAGCTGTCAAATGGAAAAAGAACCCATAAAAATTGGGGATCTCAGCACCGGCAATCAAACTTCCTCTGGCGAACCCAGTGAACTTCCCCGGGAAACCATCTACGCCGTGGGAGATATTATCAGTATTAACGAAACTATCCTGGTTGTACTCGGTTGGGATCAACCGCTCGGGGGGGACTTCAATCCTCCTGATAATGGAAAAAAATACCTGGTAGTGGATCTGATGATTGCCAATCAGGGCAAAAAGTCATTTAATGTCTCACCTGCCTTCCAGATGACTCTTAAAAGCGCCACTGGACAAAAATATAATGTGAATGGAAAAGCCAACATCGCAGGCGGCAGCAACCCCCCGGGGGGTGAGCTCAATCCCGGTGAAGTAATTCGCGGAAAAGTTGGATTTCATATTCCAGAGGATCAGGCAGGCTTTATTTTTGTATATGAAGTGAACCTAATTGGACTTGGAGAAGTATCGATAAATCTGGGTAATACACCAGTCGCCATGGATCCACCCCAAAACCTAAACCTTGTTAATCAGCAAAAACTTTTCCTCATAGGTGATCTGGTTGAAATATCCGGCCTGGCCATCCAAGTCCTTCAAGTTAGCTATCCTGCTGGGACAGAGATCATTAAACCAAAAGAAGGATACAAGTTTGTAGCAGTGGATGTTCAACTTCAAAACAAGGGAGAAACAGTTCAGGAAATTACCAGCATTGTTCAAATGTACTTAAAGGACTCGACAGGACAAAAATACACCTTCCACCTGGGCGCCCAATCTGTGATCGACAGCGGCCTGCCAGATGATGAGCTTCAACCAGGTGAAAGAATCCGCGGACAAATAGGTTTTCAGGTGCCTTCTGATGCTCAGGGTTTAATATTCGTGTTTGATGTTGAAGTGTTTGGATTCGGAAAAGTTTTTATTTCCCTGGAATAAGGAAAAATTTAGAGTAAACTAACTAATCTACCATACCTACCGGATTAGATGCGGATGAAAACACAGGTACAACCTAGTAACTCGATCAGCAGGTTGTTGAGTTCAACCAATCATAGCACCTGGTCTCATGTCTTCCCCTACCTTTACCTTCATGTCGGCGGATTTCAATTGCTGCAACTCCCTGCACAGGACACTTATTTTCGCAGATCCCGCAGCCAATACATAATTTGCGGATTACCACAGGTTTCTGGAGAGTTATCAAGTCACCCTCGTCAGAAACAATCTGGCATTCCTCCAATTCTATAGCTTTTTCAGGTACGGGACACATTTCCTCACAAACAATACACTCTGTGTCTTCAGCCCAGGGCAGACAACGGGTTCTATCGACAATTGCTCTCCCAATGACCTGTTCTCTCTTCTCTACCAACGAAAGAGGAGGAATGGCTTCAACCGGGCAGACCTGGCCGCAGGCATTACAGGAATAATCACAATAGCCAATTCTTAGTATTAGAACCGGCGTCCAGAAACCTTCCAATCCAGCTTCCGATACTGCCATTTGAATTGCATTGGTCGGACAAACTGTGCTGCATTCTCCACAGCGTATACATTTGGATAGGAATTCAGCGATTATTACTCCCGGAGGACGGATCATCTTGAGCGAGGGGCCCTGATCAATGAGCCTTCCCTCCAGCAATGTAACCCCCACAACTGCGGTTCCAAGCGATAAAAGAGTTTTTTTACGTTCAATATCATAAGGCTGGTTAATGAATTGGGAGATTTTAGCCGGGTATGTAATAGCCCCTCCCGGACATTCAACAGCACAAGCCATACACATTGTGCATTCACCGGGATCACAGAATACCACCTCATTTGATTGGATTGCGCCTGTCGGGCATTGACTAAAGCACTTTCCGCAAGTGGAGCATGTTTTGGAAACCTCACAATGGACCAGGCTGAATTTACCCAGTAATCCTAGCATAGCTCCCAGCGGGCAAAGATACCGGCACCAGAAGCGTGGAGCAAGAAAATTCAATGCCACCAATAAACCGAAAAATCCAAAATAAAGTATGCCATATCTGTATGTAGCTGGATGGGCCGGGAAAACAGCAGGCCTGATCAGACTGTCAAAACCTCCGATGATCGGCTGCAAAAATGGAACTGGGTAAAGGGCAAACTCAATCCAGGTGATGAGATTATCCAGAGCTGGCCAGATCGCTGTTGTCAGTGTCCTGTACAAAATAGTCAGGGGATCAAAAATCAGCAGGGTTAAATTGGTCAATAACGCTGAAAAGAGGATTATTAACAGGACCACATACTTAATGCCGCGAAAACCCTCACTTACTGCAGGCTGATTCTTTTTCCAGGACCGCAGGGGCATCCAATCCAATAGTGTTCCTACAGGACAGAACCATCCGCACCAGACCCGGCCCAGCAACAATGTGATAATGATAGTGATAAGTGCCAACAAAGATCCTGCCAGGAATGTCCGACTAGCCAGAATCTGGGAGAGCATAACCAGCGGATCCATCTTCAAGGGGATATTGATAAGTTTTTGTTTGAGGTTTGCCGTGGTCGCTGGATTAAGGTAAAACTCTCGCCGTGACCATTGAAAAAAAACTATAAATGTAAGAAAGAAGAATATCTGACTGGCTTTCCTTAGAATCAACCATTGGCGGGGTGTTGGTCCCCGGTTTTCTTTAAGTTCCTGGAGTTCAGCCAATACTGATCTCCTCGATTTTCATTTGATCCAGGTGTTTATTACCCAGACCCATGTTGAAACCCTTTTTAATATAGGTCAGATCATTGGGGTTTAATCCAAATAAGGTGGCGGCATAACTGTCTGCTGCAACTATATCAGCAGAGGCAATGATTGTATTTGCCTTCTTCACGTCGGAGAGATTTCCACCAGTAGGTCCGTTGGCCATTAACATCCGAACAGCATCGACTATCACCAGATTGGATCTAACCCTGCTGCTCAGATCTGCCAGGCGTTGTCCCAGATTTGTATGCATCAGAGGCCGGTCATAAATAACCCCCATCAAATTTTTCATTGCCAGGGTCAGGCGTGCAAGTCCATGATGTTTCGCAATAGGTACATTGATCAAAACATCAGCTTTAAGAACCTCATCATAAATTCTGGCTGACTTTAGATCCAACCCTCCTGGTAAACTAGTTTTAACAAATTTGAGGTTAGACATGACAATCATTTTTCCGCCAACCTCTTCAACTTTAGATTTTATTCCGCTAACATTGTAGGCCTGCTCAGCTGTACCCCCAAAAGGAAAATCCATCACCTTTACTGTTTTAGCTCCTGCTTCCAGGGCCAGTTTCACAATCCTCCGAACGACCCAGGGATTAGTAGTAGCAGCAAATTTATAATTATGATATGAAGCACAGATATTTGGTTTAACAACTACTACATCTCCGGCTTTTACAAATCTACCCATTCCTCCCAAAGCTGCCACAGCTTTAATGACCATCTCCTCAGCATCTCCATTCCGGGCTACTACCAGGTCCGGGTATTCCGGAGAGGATGTTGGCGAGGGAGATTCTTCAATTTCACTGGTTGGTTCTGGAGTTGTCGTTGAAGGCACACCAGTTTCAGTTGAACCCGGAACAAATGCTGTGGGGGAAATCTTGTCAGAGACAAGGGATTTGGAAACCAACTTGTTCTGGTCCAGGCATCCTGCCAGATACAAACTTCCCAGGGAACCCGCACTGGCTGCTAAGAGGCGCAAAAAATCCTTTCTGGAGAGTTTAGTCATCTAAATATCCCTTATAGTTAGATTTCGAGTAAAAGTCTCAATGAGTAATATGAAGCATATGAACATTGTACTCTTATTAAAGATTTATCACATAGGGTTGTTTTTCTTATAAAATTCTCTAAAATAATAGAAAAATCCCGGGGGGAATCCCGGGATTTAAATATAAATGATATTCACTGGAAGGAATACTTTATGTTCCCTCCTGCCAGGAACTGAGATACATAACTTGTTCTTCGGTCAGGACATCAATATCGATATTCATCGCCTCTAATTTCAGACGGGCAATTTCAGCATCAATTTCTTCCGGGACTTCATAAACCTGATTGGAAAGTTTATCAGCATTCTTGATCAAATATTCCGCGCTTAAAACCTGGTTCGCGAATGACATATCCATCACACTGGAAGGGTGTCCTTCCGCAGCAGCCAGATTCACCAGGCGTCCTTCAGCCAACAGATTTAACCGTCGACCGTCCAGCAGCAAATATTGATCGATCATGGGTCGGACACGGATTTTTTCTTCAGCCATCTCTTCCAGAGCAGGGATATTAATTTCAACATTAAAATGGCCAGAGTTCGAAATGACAGCTCCATCTTTCATGACATCAAAATGGTCCTTATCCAATACATGAATATCCCCGGTCAGAGTACAAAAGATATCACCCAGCGGAGCAGCTACAATCATCGGCATAACCCTGAATCCATCCATTATTGCTTCCAGGGCTTTAAGAGGGTCTATTTCCGTGATAACCACATTAGCTCCCATGCCCCGCGCTCGCATTGCTAATCCCCTGGCACACCACCCATACCCCCCGATCACAAAAGTTTTTCCAGCGATGAGCAGATTGGTTGCCCGAATGATCCCATCCAAGGTTGATTGGCCTGTGCCGTAGCGGTTATCAAAAAGGTGTTTGGTCATCGCATCGTTAACCGCGACTACAGGGAACTCCAGGGCGCCATCTGCAGCCATGGCCCTCAAGCGAATTACACCTGTTGTTGTCTCTTCTGTCCCACCAATCACATCATCCAAAAACTCCCGGCGATCCTTATGAAGAGTACTAACCACATCTGCGCCGTCGTCCATAGTTACGTGAGGTTTATGATCAATGGCAGCATTTATGTGTTTATAGTAGGTTGCATTATCTTCACCCTTAATGGCATGCACTGGAATTTCATTATGCATGACCAAAGATGCAGCCACATCATCCTGGGTTGAAAGAGGATTAGAAGCCACCAATACCACGTCAGCTCCGCCTGCCTGAAGGGTTTTCATCAGATTTGCCGTTTCTGTTGTTACGTGAAGGCAAGCAGACATGCGGATTCCTTCAAAAGGGCGTTCCTTGATAAATCTCTCATGAATTGAACGCAGAACCGGCATTTCCCGCTCGGCCCATTTAATTCTTCTGCGGCCACCCTCTGCTAACGATTTATCTTTAATATCATAGTGATCCATATTATTCTCCCTGTGATTTACAAAAATCTCCCCCGGATATACCTCGAACCCCGGGGGAAATATATTTACTGATCCTTAATTAATATATCAAGTTTAGATTGATCGTCAAAGTTCTCCCTGAACCTGAGAATATAAAGCTCAGGAGTATAAGAATGATTTTGAGGGCCATCAGTTTCCAGGCAGTAAGCAGCAGCCAGGGAACCCATTTCACCACATAATTTTAAATCCAGATCAAAGCTCAAGCCAGTCAGGAATCCCCCCCGAAAGGCATCTCCTACCCCCGTCGGGTCAATGATCTTCTCGGGAGTGACTGCTGGAATTTCATATTCCTGATCTTTTGAATAAATAACCGAACCCTGTTCCCCTTTGGTTATAACCAGAATCTCAACCAGATCCTTGATCTCATCAATTGACAGCCCGGCGTGTTTTTCTATCAAATAAAATTCATATTCATTTACAAATAAGGCATAAGCTCCGTCAACTCCCCGCCGCAGATCATCACCGGAAAGGCGGACAATTTGCTGACTGGGATCATATACGTAAGGAATCTTCAACTTTCCAGCTTCAATTACATAAAAGTTCATTGCGTCTGGATCCGTGGGAGAAATTACCACCATATCCAGGGGTTCGCCGCTCCAGGAACTCAATGTGACTTCTGCGGCATGACTCATGGCACCTGGATAAAAACTGGATATCTGACAGTTATCCTGATCGGTGGTCGCGAAAAACGAAGCAGTAAACTCATCAGGTATTACCTTTACACCGCTGGTATCAACACCTTTCTCTTCCAGCCAATTACGATATCCTTCAAAGTCCTGGCCTACTGTGCTCATCAGTACTGGATCCCCTCCCAACAAGGCCATGGTATAGCCAATATTTGGGCCAATACCCCCGCGCCGTTTAACCATCTTGTCCACCAGGAATGACAAACTGATAGATTCTAGTTTATCCTTTAATATGTGCTCTGCAAAATGCCCTGGGAAACTCATTAAATAATCGTAGGCAATAGAACCTGTAAGTGCGATTTTCATTGCGAGTAATTTTCCTTGGTTTCACGCTTGTAATGGAGTGTTCTTTCAGCAGAAATCCAGCTATATCTTACCACTGAACATCGTAAATCAGAAGGAGCTAGGATCATATGGAATTACCTGACATTTCGATCTTGGGAAAGAACCCAACCCGTTGGATTGCCAAGAATATTGGGGAAATATCTATCAACAAACACCCAGCTCATTGAGCGGAACGAGGTGTCAGCCGAGAGCTGTCAAAATGGCGATTTTACTAAAAATCCTCTCTTCGACTATGGCCTTTGGCCTCCGCTCTGAGAGTTGGTATATTATGATAACCACAAACAACCCAGCTCATTGAGCGGAACAAGGTGTCAACCGAGAGCAGTCGAAATGGCGATTTTACTAAAATTCCTCTCTTCGACTATGGCCTTTAGCCTCCGCTCTGAGAGTTAATGATCTATGCTATACTGCCTTCATGAAACATATCGCCCGATCAACCTTGATCATTGCAGTCTTCTTCGGGCTGGAGAAGATACTTGGTTTTGTCCGGAATGTGTTGATCGCCCGGACCTTTCAGCTTTCACCTGAACTTGACGCTTTTAATGCCGCTAACAACATTCCAGATTTAGTGTTTGCACTGATCTCAGGGGGCGCCCTGGCGATGGCATTTATTCCAATTCTTTCGGATTATCGAAAATCTAAACCAAAAAACGAAATGTGGGATCTCTTCAGCCAAGTAGCTAATGGGGTTTTCCTAGCCACTGCCCTGATCTCCATTTTTGTAGCTATCTATGCCCGGCAGCTTGTGTCCTGGGAAATAGGCATCGCACCTGGTTTTTCAATTGAACAGAAGGATCTGGTCGCGGAACTGATGCGATTAAATCTGTTTGCTACAGTATTATTCTCGCTAGGTGGATTGGTAATTGCCGGTTTGCAAGCCCAGCAGCATTTCCTTGTTCCTGCTCTTGCGCCGAGTATGTATGATATTGGATCATTATTTGGGATACTGATCCTCGCTCCAGAAAAAGGTTTTCAACTGGGACCAATAACCCTTCCTTCTTATAACATGGGTATATACGGTCTGGTATATGGAGTGATCATCGGGGCAGGATTATTCTTATTGATCCAACTTCCGACACTATTCAAGTTTGGATTCAAATGGAAACCCCGTTTGAATCTCAAAGATCCCGGTGTTATCAGCGTGGTGCGTTTGATGGGCCCCCGGGTGTTGACTGTATTCTTTATCCAGCTGGTGTTTATATTTCAGGATAATCTGGCATCCCGTCTGCCTACTGGAGCAGTTACAGCCCTAGTTTACGGCTGGCTCTTTATGCAGCTCCCCGAATCACTAATTGGCACAGCTTTGGGAACTGCCCTTCTTCCAACTTTGTCAGAACAAGTTGCCCAACAAGATACGGGTGTATTTACCTCTACGCTTGAAAAAACCATCCGGATAATTACAGGGTTAACGATTCCAATAGCAATAATCCTGGCAGTTAATATCGAGCCTTTTATCAGGGTCCTGGGCTTCGATGAAAGTGGAACTGTATTGGTATTGTGGACCGTAAGAGCTTATTTGGTAGGTTTACTGGGACACTCCCTGTTAGAAATTGCAGCCAGGTCATTTTATGCCCAGAGGAACGCAAAAGTCCCCCTGGCAGCCAGCGGATTAACTATGGTTGGGTTCCTGGCACTGGCAATACCCCTCTCAAAAGTCTTAGGCGCTCCCGGGATCGGGTTAGCAAACTCCCTGGCTTTCACTGGAGAAGCAATTTTATTATTTATCGTACTTTCCAAAACCATTCCCTTTTTTCCCCGGCTTAAAGGGACTTTGATTCGCTCCATCGGAGGTTGTATCACGGGAGTTGGCTTAAGCCTGTTACTGCAATCATTGCTGTTACCCAGCGGATCTGTATTCTTAAACCTTATCATCAGCAGTTCAATCCTTATCCTGGCTGTCATTACCATAATTCCATGGCTGATACCGGAAATCAAGGATTTATTAAACATATAGGGGGCATTGAATGAACCATCAACTCTACCTGCAATATCTCAAAGAGTACACACTGGATGCCCTGGAACATGCTGGAAATAACGTCTCTCAAGCCGCAGACTACCTGGAAACACAACGTCGGCCAGGTCTCATTTCAAAGAATCGTCTCGAAAAAAGAGCTGCCCTTGAACGGGTGAAAAAAGTATTTGCGTCATCCCGTGAACGGTCATGGTATGTTGTTCTAAAAAGCCTGGGATTTGATGATCTCGCAAAAGAAAAACTATAAAATATTTAAAATATAATCCCGGACCTGACCAGATCCGGGATTATTTCATCTCAAATAAGAAATCCTGATCAACCATCAAAATTTGTTTTTATAAATCCACTGGTAACTTCCTTCAGGATTTTTTCGACTAACAACATTTTTCCCTCGCTGAGCAGATCGTAGTTTATATCAGTCAATAATAATGGGGGTGATTTTACAAATCCTCTTTCAGCAGATAAGAATAGAGGCCATACCTCATTCAAAGTGGATAGCAGATCATATTCCAGGGAGATAACCCAGAAATCCTGGTATTCTTCTTTGTAATCAGTTCCTGAACCAATAATCAGTTTCTGGTATCCGACCAGAGAGCGGTAAATATTCTGGTTTCCAACTCCTGGAATAATATAAAAAGTATTTACTGCCCTGTCAACCAGGAAGTCCACATTGGCATTGATCTGCAAATCAGTTGCATCTACAGGCAGGTCGATATATTTTGGATATAAATAATTAATTCCAGTCGGCGCATATTTAGGATTGCATAATCCACAATAATACTTTACCCCAACTCGAAATCCATCTCTGGCAGCCAAAGCATCATCATTTTCCTGGACGCTCAGAGCACCAACCCGCCAGTCCGTAGTGATCATGGCAGCAATATAACCTGCGATAAATCCCTGGACATCAAAATCTCCGCCCCCTGATCTTAATACACTCAAATTATCACCAGGTTCAAGGTCATTAAAACCTACAGCCAGGAATTTGGTATCCGGATAATTCTGAGCCAATTCAGCGATACCTGGATTAGGTGGGAGAGCCACAACAATTTTGTAATCATCTCGCGAAAAATCATCACCGGTCAGGTTTGTGAGAACCTGATAGCGAAGTCCTTGATCCCGGATATAACCCCCAATAATTGAGTTGAGATCAGCGGCCAATTGCTGATCTGAACCCGCAGGAGTTAACAACACTCCCACCGGGGCAAGAGGTGTAGGGGTAGTGACTGGAAGATCTGTCGCCAGCGGTGTTTCAAGGACTCCTGGATCAATGACCTGTTCAGTTTCTACACCGCTACGGCAGCCAGTCAGGATCAAAACACCAATTAATAACGAATAAATGATCTTGTTCTTTTTCAATCCCATTCTCCTTGAGTGAGTGCAATTACGATTTATTTTACTACTTTTTCCGGTGCGGACCTCTTTCTAGTATAATTTCATCTATCATGATCAAACTTGAGATACCCGGGGAGGGAGAGCTTGTTTTGGACCATCTGGTGCTGGACGTAAATGGCACACTGGCAATTGATGGCCAACTCCTACCTGGTGTAGTTGACTTATTATCAAATCTCCGTAACCACTTAACTATCCACCTCCTGACAGCAGACACGCACGGGAAACAGGCAAAAATCGACCAAGTACTGGGCCTGAGAGCCATTCGGGTGAAGTCCGGAAAGGAAGCTGCCCTAATAAGCAGCCTTTGTGAAGAAAATCGGTCCTGAGCGTACTGCGGCAATTGGTCAAGGCGCCTATGATGCGTTCATGCTCGCTGAAGCTAGAATCGGGGTCTGTATCCTCTCCAAAGAAGGCACGGCTGTGGATACATTATTAAGTGCAGATCTGGCGGTACCAGATACTGAATCAGCGTTAAATTTATTTCTCCATCCAAAACGCCTGATTGCCAGTCTAAGGAAATGAGACTGAGATAAAAATACTATGTCTATTCCAAAAACAGACCAGTTCCCTGATGACCCTGAAGATCTTTCCCCTGCCCGCCGCCGAAGGGCGGATCGGGGTCTGGTCCCGGAGGATCTGATAGAAATTGCAGACGAGATTGAAACTTTAGCCCACCGCACTATTCCCTCATTTGACTTTTTCCTTTTCTCGCTACTTGCTGCAGCGATCATCACTACCAGTATTCTGTTTGATTCCCCGGCCTTATTAGTGCTGGGAGTTTTGACTGCTCCGGCCATGACCCCCTTTATCGGTATAGCGTTGGGAACTGCTACAGGATCCTTCAAGTTTTTCAGTCAAAGATTGGCTGGATCTCTGGTAGCAGG
>CAYUXO010000020.1:0-35498 GCA_964448865.1 uncultured Anaerolineales bacterium | reverse complement strand
CTACCCGTAGTATTTTATATATATACGAATATGTCAAGACTTCAAACATATTATGATGACTTCAGACATATTATAAATATTACCAAAAGCCAACCTGGTCTGATGTAGTTGACTATATAAACCATAACGACCCTAATTCAAATATAGCTGTATTTACAGAAATGGAGATGAAAAGCCTAAATTTTTATTTAGACAGATCTTCTTCAAATAACGATTCGGAAATTATGCTTATTCGAAGCGAGAAAGACTATGAACAGATCCTTAATAGTGGAGAGAGCAATATTGTAATAAGCAATTTCTGGTTAGGTTATATTTCATTTCGCTCATCTCTTTATTCTGGAGACATTGAATCGATATCAGTCTTAATAGGAAATGTAAATGTGATTCCAGTAAATCGAATAAAATAATTCCAATTAATTGCGTAGCTTGGATTGAAATTTGACAACTTTGGAAAAACGTATCACAGACCGCTGCAATTAGGAAATTCTCGACCGGGCTCTTGGCCTTTACGCGGTGATCCATCACAGTTTTGATTTCGAAAAATTAGCTTGACACGCCTTTGTATAATTACTGAATCTTCACTCACTAGCTATATAATCCTACGAATTCCTTCCAGAAAATTTGGTAATCTCCTTGTGTTAAAAATTGAACCGCTATCAGTGGGGGTTCATAAAATCATCCTCCCAGATAGAGGGGGTTATTAATGCTTGACAAGGATCAAGTGATCTTGTATACTACAGATAGAACATGTAGGAACAAGTAGGTACATGTTAGATAGAGGCCAATGGGGCCTCTCTGGCTGAGACAGGATCATAATTATGAGCAAAGCACTCTATCGGCAAATTGCCGACTCGATTTTGAAAAAGATCACCACGGGTGAACTCCAACCGGGAGCTCGCCTGCCTTCAGAGCATGCCTTAAGCTCAGAGCACAAAGTCGGACGTAATACTATTCGCCATGCATTAAGTGATCTGGCAGCCAAAGGTTATGTGGAGTCAGTTCAGGGTGTGGGTACATTTGTCACAGAAACCCACTTTCCAAAAACCGTTGAATTCCTTTATGGATTTTCCCAGGAAATGGCTCAACGGGGAAAAGTGGTAACAAGTCAGGTGATTGAAGCGGTGCTGATTACCGCGGACCCTCTGTTATCAAGAGTTCTGCGGATCCAGCTGGGCGCTGAAGTGGTTTTCTTAAATCGTTTAAGATTTGTGGACGGAAAACCAGCTGCAATCGAACGGGCTTATCTGCCCCACAGTTTCTGCCACGGCATTCTGGATCACGACTTTTCCCAAGAATCTCTCTATGATGTGCTGGCAGTCCATTACAACATGAAGCCAGATCATGCCGAACAGGAAATCGGGGCGGAAATTGCCACTCCCCAGGTGGCTGATCTGATGGACTTGGAACATCCAGCTCCTGTGCTGGTCATCCGCAGGGAAACACGAACAGCTGATGGGCGAGTGATTGAATATGTGGAATCCGAATTCCGGGCTGACCGTTTCCGTTTTTACACAAACCTGAAAGCATCGGCCTCTTCACCCACCTCAATCTTCCAGCGTTTTCCGATTGAAACCGGGAGTGAATAATAATGGATAACTTGAGCGATACTGATCTGAAAAAAATAGTTGATGAGGTGGTAACCAGCCTGATGCGAGAGATGCCATCCCGGATTACGGATGCTGCCTCCCAGGCTAAGGTGCTGCCGGGAGCTCCAACTGGAAGCACAAAGATTGTCGCAATTGGAGCAGATCATGGTGGGTTCACATTAAAAGAAACCCTTAAATCATATCTGGAAGATAAAGACTACATTGTGATCGACTGCGGTACCAATAGCCAGGATTCCGTGGATTATCCGGATTTTGCTCAAAAAGTTGCTGAACAGGTGGCTTCCGGAACAGCCTGGCGGGGGATCATGATTGATGGGGCCGGAATCGGCAGCTGCATGGCTGCCAATAAAGTTCCTGGTGTGAGGGCAGCCATGTGTTATGACCACGCCACAGCCTCTAACAGCAGGGAGCATAATAACGCCAATCTGCTAACACTGGGAGCCGGATTGATTGGGCTGAACCTGGCCAAACAAATTACAAGCACGTTTTTAGAAACCGAATTCGGCGGCGATCGTCATGCCCGCCGGGTCGATAAAATTATGGAAATCGAGAAATAGTTATGGAAACAAAAACACAGCAAGTTAAACATCTGGTTGAAGTGATTGCCCGCGAAGTGCTGATCGCTATCAATGAACAGGATTACAGGTCAACTCAATCGGCAGGGGTGTACTGCACCTCGGAATGCGCAGAGGGCATATGTGTTGATACCTGCTTTAACAAGGTTGGTGAAGTAGTCAGCGCCGGAGCTTCGCGTTTAACCTCACAGCTGGGAAATATTCCAGAAGATCCGGATATTGCCGGGATGATCGATCACACATTATTAAAACCGGATGCCACTGCGGATCAGATTGCCCAACTCTGCTACGAAGCCCGCAAATTTGAATTTGCTTCTGTTTGCATTAACCCTACCCATGTTAAGCTCTGCGCTGAACTGCTGCAGGGAACCCAGGTAAAAGTCTGTACTGTGATAGGTTTTCCCCTGGGTGCATCCTCCCCCGAAGTGAAAGCATTTGAAGCTCAGACCGCTCTAAAGGATGGTGCTACTGAAATTGATATGGTGCTTAATATTGGCGCTTTGAAAGCGGGAGATCTGACTCTGGTAGCCCGGGATATTCATGAGGTAGTTAAGGTCGGTCATGGGGCCGGTGCAATAGTCAAAGTTATTATTGAAACTTCCTTATTGAATGATGAAGAGAAAGTCACAGCCTGCTTGTTAGCCAAGGAAGCCGGGGCAGATTTTGTAAAGACTTCCACGGGTTTTTCAGGCGGAGGTGCAACAGTAGAAGATATCAACCTGATGCGCCGGGTTGTAGGTCCTGAAATGGGAGTGAAAGCCTCTGGAGGTGTACGGGACTTTGAAGATGCCCAGAATATGGTCAAGGCCGGTGCCACCCGCCTGGGAGCCAGTGCAGGTGTGAAAATTGTTCAGGGCCAGCTGGAATCCAATGGCAACGGGAAAGTATCCTCCCCGGTCAATAAAGAGCAGGCGTACTAAAAGGTTTTTAATGAAAATCGCCCGAGTTACAGGGAGTACTATCTCAACCATAAAAAGTCCCCGGGTTATGGACACCAAGCTCTTGATCTGCAAAGAGACTGATGCCACCGGACTGAATGAATTTGGCATATCCTATGTGGCAATTGACCTGGTGGATGCTGGTGCGGGAGACCTGGTGCTGACTTGTCATGGATCTGCTGCCCGGCAGACAGGTATCACCAAGGAAACCCCGGTGGATGCTGTGATCATGGCTGTGCTGGATCATCTGGAAGTGGATGGCGAAATTACCTTCAGGAAATGAAGTTCAGGAGCGTGACATGCTGATCGCGAAAGTTATTGGAACCACAGTATCAACCATCAAAGAACCAACCCTGGAAGGCAGGAAGCTTCTCATCCTGCGCCAAACCGATGTAGATGGTAAACCGGCTGGAAAACCCTATGTCGCTGTTGATACGCTGGATGCAGGTATTGGAGACCTGGTCCTGACAGCCCATGGCTCCAGCGGCAGACAGACCGAGTTGACAAAGAACCGCCCGGTTGATGCAGTGATAATGGCGGTCATTGATCACCTCAGTGTGCTGGGAGAGATAACTTACCAGAAGGATTAACATCCAGGAATAATTGATTTCAAACCAGGAAAATATGATGCCAGAATTCGACAAGGATTTACGTTCAATACAACAAGCCCGTCAGATGGTCCTTCAAGCCCGGGAAGCTCAGAAGATCTGGGGATTTGCCACCCAGGCTGAAGTCGACCGGGTTTGTGAAGCCATGGCAGAGGCTGCCTATGGAGCAGCTGAACGGCTGGGTCGGGCGGCTGCCGAAGAAACTGGTTTTGGTGTGCCTGAACATAAAAAGATCAAAAACCAATTTGCTTCCAGGTTTGTCTGGGAATCCATCAAAGACGTAAAAACAGTTGGCATCATTAAAAAGGATGAGGACAAACAGCTTTATCAGATTGCCTGGCCTATGGGTGTGGTTGCCGCACTGACCCCCAGCACCAATCCTACCTCCACGGTGATGAACAAAGTGCTTATGTCTATTAAGGCTCGCAATGCCATTGTGATCGCTCCCCATCCTTCAGCTGTCAACTGCTGCGTTGATACTGCTCAATTGATGAACAAAGCCGCTGTTACTGCTGGAGCGCCTGAAGGATTAATTCACTGCATGTCAGAGGTTACTCTTCCGGGAACAGACGAACTGCTTTCCCATAAATATATTGCCGTGATCCTGGCAACCGGCGGCGGACCTATGGTAAAGGCAGCCCATTCCAAAGGTAAACCTGCTTATGGAGTCGGTCCGGGAAACGTGCCGGTTTATGTTGATCGGTCTGCGGACCTTGAAAAGGCTGCCCGTTATATTGTTAACAGCAAAGCGTTCGATTATTCCACTATCTGCGCCACTGAACAGGCAGTGATCGCTGATCTCCCCATTGCAGCAAAATTGAAAGAATTGATGGTGGCACAGGGAGCTTATTGGGTATCACCGGATGATGCTGAAAAATTGCGATCTACCCTCTTTTTTCCCAACGGCGGCATAAATTCTGCTTCGGTGGGCAAATCCCCCCAGTATCTGGCAGCGATGGCAGGATTCCAGATTCCAGACAGCACCCGCATCCTGGTCGCTGATCTGCAAACAGTTGGAAAAGATGAACCCCTTTCTCGTGAAAAATTGACCACGGTCCTGGCCTTTTATGTTGCTGATGGCTGGGAAGCAGGCTGTGATCGCTGTCTGGAGTTGATTGATTTTGGCGGTCGCGGCCACAGTTTGATCATCCATGCCACTAATGAAGAGATCATCTATGCGTTTGGATTGGAGAAGCCGGTTTTCAGGATCGGCGTCAACACCATGGGGACCCTGGGAATGATTGGCTACACGACTGGTATCACACCATCAATGACCCTGGGTTCCGGAGGTGTGGGCGGCGCGATCACCGGCGACAATATTAATGTGCACCACCTATACAACATCAAACGTTTGGCTTTTGAGATCAAATCTCCTCCGCCAGAAGCTTTCCTGCCGGGAAGAGTCCCTGCTGGCAGCATCCAGGCGCCGGATTATGACTCCCTTGAAAATCTGGTACGCGAAGCGGTCCAGGAAATATTACATACGAAATAATCCGTTATCAAAAAAAAGTAAAACCATCTTAGTCTATTAGTACAAGGAGTAAAAAATGGCACAACAAGATCCTTCCTTTATTGCCCTCGGTATGGTGGAAACCCGCGGCCTAGTCGGCGCAGTGGAAGCCGCTGATGCCATGGTCAAAGCAGCTAACGTGGTTCTGATCGGTTCAGAATACGTCGGCGGCGGATTTGTGACCGTAATGGTCCGGGGCGATGTGGGCGCTGTTAAAGCGGCCACAGATGCAGGCGGCGCAGCCGCAAAACGGGTTGGGGAACTGGTATCTATCCATGTCATCCCTCGCCCCCACGCTAATGTGGAAATGGTGCTGCCGCAGAGTTCAAAAGGCGCCATCGGCGGCCGTTCAGAAGCCAAGAAGTAACGGGGACCCCTTGCAATCGCCGGAACTTCACGAAACTCTGAACCGCGCTGCAGGACTCTTTCATTGGATTGACCACCCGGAACCGGTGCCATTGGACCAGGTTCCGGAAGGCAATTTGAAAGTCGGGGTTGATCTGGGAACCGCTTACCTCACAGTTGCAGTTCTGGATGAAGGTAATCAACCCCTGGCCGGCGAATACCAGTTTGCGCAGGTGGCGCGGGACGGCCTGGTGGTCGACTTTGTCGGCGCAATAGATCTGGTCAGATCTATGATAGACCGGATTGAAAGACGCATCGGCAGGGAGCTCACCCATGCGGCCAGCGGCTATCCGCCAGGAGTGCCCAGAACTGAGGTCCAATCGACAGCCCATGTAGTTGAAGCGGCTGGATTGATTTGCACCGGGTTGGTCGATGAACCCACGGCAGCCAATGCCCTGGTTCAACTCGAAAACGGAGTCATTGTAGATGTAGGCGGGGGCACTACCGGGATCGCTGTGGTTGAGGACAGTCAGGTTATTTATGCTGCTGATGAAGCCACAGGCGGGACTCATTTATCGCTGGTGATTGCCGGAGCTCATGACATCCCATTCGAGGATGCTGAGAACCGAAAGATCGATCCCTAGCAGCAGCCGGTATTGTTCCCGGTCGTGAAACCTGTTCTGGAAAAGGTGGCAAGTATTGTTGCCAGGCATATCGAAGGATTTCAAGTTCCCGAAAATGCCCTGGTAGGCGGCACCAGCGCATTTTACCACGCTGCCGAGGTCATCCAGGAGTATACAGGTATCCCAAACCTGGGTTCCAGACCATCATGCCCTGGTTACGCCGATAGGAAAGGCGATTCATAATACCCCATGAGATACTGCCAGATGATCGTATCAAGTTAATCTGGGCAGCATCACAAAGGAGAACTTATGGCAAGAAAAGATTTTTCTTTACGTGTATATTGTTACCTGGACCGTATGCAGTCCGAGGTGGCAGCTTTTGTGGGCACTATCACCCAGGGTGACCTTCCGATTGAGGGAATGGCATCCCTTTATGTGGAAATGTCACCTGGCAATGAGGTTTTCAGGACAGTAGACATTGCTGTCAAGGCCACTGAAGCCAAACCCGGTGCCCAGGTTGTGGAACGGGAATTTGGTATGTTCGAGGTCCATTCTATGAATCAGGCTGCGGTGCTAGAATCCGGACGGATCGTTCTGGATCGCCTGGGATTGGTCAAAGAAGACCGCATTAAACCAAGCGTGTTTTCTTCCAACTTAATCACTAATGTTGATCCCTACCAGGCTCAGCTGTTGAACCGTTGGCGCCGGGGGTCCATGCTGGTTGCCACCGAAACCCTTTTTGTGCTGGAAGTAGCTCCGGCAGCTTACATCATGCTGGCAGCCAACGAAGCAGAAAAGAAAGCCAATGTGAAGGTCATTCACATCGCCTCTGTAGGCAGATATGGTCGTATGTGGCTGTCAGGCACTGAAGCTGAGATGGTCACAGCCCGGGACGCAGCTATTCAGGCGATGGAAAATGTAGAAGGCATCAGCAGTGAATAACTAAAAACTCTAGGAGTTGTCCTATGCCTAAAATATTTTATACTGAACGGGACATTGAGGATCTCTATCACAGTGGGGTGACAACCCTGGTAGTGAATGACGATATTGTTGTGACTGATATTGGCAGGGAGAAAGCCCGCAAGTTGGGTGTGGAACTGCTCAAAGAAAACGATCAGCCTTCCAGTGCGCCCATCCGTCCCTATATTACTGAGAAAAAATCTCCCTCTGCCGCGCCCTCCCTACCGGAAGCTGCGCCCTCAGCGCCACCTCCCACCCAGGCAGCTCTGGAAGATCGGGTGCTGAGTGCTGTCCTCTCTCAGGTCGGTGATACGGTTGATCCCAGTTTGTTAAAAACCATCATCCAACGGGTCTTGAAAAGTGTAGGAGGAGGCTGAGATGTTATTTGGCCGCGTGCGGGGTACAGCTGTTGCTTCTATTAAGTATCAGGACCTGACCGGGATGAAGCTGTTGGTGGTGGAGCCCCTTAACAAACACCTGGAACCAACTGGCCCTCTGCAGGTTGCGGTTGATGTAGTTCAGGCAGGTCCGGGAGACCTTTGTGTGATGGTCCGTTCCCGGGAGGCAGCCCTAGCTATGGATATCCACACCTTTGTGCCGGTGGACCTGGCTTTGATTGGCATTGTAGATGAGCTGGTAGTCCAACCAGATGATCAATTTGACGTTACTCTGAAAAAAGGATCAGTAAAATACACCTGAGATGATACTTGGAAAAGTAACAGGAACAGTGGTGACAACTATCAGTCACCCTCATTTTAAAAATCGGCGTTTGCTGGTTGTGCAGCCTTTAACTCTTCCCGGAGATCCACCCGAGGGAGATTTTATAGCCCTGGATAATTCTCAGGCTGGAGTGGGGGATACAGTGTTGGTCAACCGGGAAGGCAATGGTGCCCGTCAAATATTGGACAACCCAGATGGCTGTGTGATTTCAGTCATCGTGGGGATCGTGGATTCACTGTACATTGAGGAACTTGAATAAAGGATCAAATATGCGGGTTCCATTAATTGCCGGAAACTGGAAGATGAATAAAACCGAAAATGAGGCGATTGCTCTGGTCCGGGTTTTGATGCAGCGCCTGGGTCCGGAAAACGATGTTGAGGTGTTGATCTGCCCCCCATTCACTTCGTTATCCCAGCTGCATAAACTGCTGGTCAGCTCATCCTTGCTGTTGGGAGCCCAGAATATTTCCGAAAAAACATCCGGTGCCTTTACCGGTGAAATTTCTGGCAAAATGGCAGCCGAGTTCTGCACACATGTCATCCTGGGTCACAGTGAAAGACGAGCATATTATGGGGAAATGGACCAACTGATCAACCAAAAAGTCAAAGCAGCTCAGGATGCTGGCTTAATCCCGATCTTGTGCATTGGGGAAACCCTGGAAGAGAAAGATAGTGGATTGGCAACCAGTGTGCTTACCAGTCAATTAAAAACCGGTCTAAAGGAAATATTTTGTGATGATCCATCCAGGCTGATTATTGCGTACGAACCCGTCTGGGCCATCGGAACGGGTAGAACAGCCGCAGCAGCTGAGATATCTGATTTAATTGCTCGCGTCATCCGTCCTGTGCTGGGGGGATTATGGGGAGAAAAGGCAGCCAATCAAATCAGGATTCTCTATGGGGGATCAGTTAAGCCGGCAAATGCTGGAAGTTTCTTTAACCAACCTGAGATTGACGGTGCGTTGGTTGGAGGGGCGAGTCTCTTTGCCGAAGATTTCTTGGGGATTATCGAAAAAGCTTCCTGATTAAATAAAACAATAGAATATAGTTCTCCGGTGTGGTGAATTTCATCAGATCTGGGCAGGTATTTTGTCCTGCCACCAGGTACTGGAATAGTTTTCATGAGAGGGATGGTAAAATCCACTTTGAAAGAAGGATCCTATCAACTCTTTAGGAATGTTAATTCGTTAAGAGAGAACTTGTTCTGGAGTATCTCCATGATGAAAGATTTCCAATCTAATCTAAAAAAATATGCTGACCTGGCTATCAAGGTCGGTCTGAATTTGCAGCCAGGCCAGAAGTTAATCATGCAAGCATTAAAATATGGCGGTGTGCCCATCCAGACCGCACCCCTGGTCAGAGAGCTGGCTGCCAGCGCTTACAAGGCTGGCGCCCCATTAGTGGATGTGCTTTGGCGGGATGATGAACTTAGACTGATCCGTTATGCACACGCCCCACGGGACTCCTTTGAGGAATTTCCTACCTGGCAAGCCACGGGAATTCTGGATGTGATTGAGAACGGGGGGGCGATGCTTTCCTTATCTTCCTTTGACCCGGGTATGATGCAAGGTCAGGATCCAGATTTGATGGATCAGGAACAGCGTGTCATCCGCAAATACTGGAAACCCATCAGTGCCCACATCGGTAAGAACACCATGAATTGGACTGTTTTATCCATCCCTATTGAGGGCTGGGCCCGGAAGGTATATCCGGATTTACCAGAAGGAGAGGGTGTCCCGGCCTTGTGGGATGCACTCTTTAAGATCTGCCGTGTTTACGAAGATGATCCCCTGGCTGCCTGGCAGGACCATTTGGATAATTTGAAAAAACGGGGAGATTATCTGAACGACAAAGCTTTCAGGGCTTTACACTATACAGCACCGGGAACAGATTTGCGGATTAGCCTGCCGGAAGGACATGTCTGGCGGTCAGCTGGTTTTAAGAACCAAGGCGGAATCCCTTTTACGGCCAATATTCCTACAGAAGAGGTCTTCACATTGCCTGATAAACGCTTCACTGAGGGCACTGTCTCATCTGCTCGCCCCCTGGCTTATTCTGGAAATGTGATTGATAATTTCAGCCTGACCTTTAAGGAAGGGGTGGTGGTAGATTTTTCTGCCGAGCAGGGAGAAGATTTGCTTGAAAAAATGATTAATGTTGATGATGGAGCCAGCATGTTGGGAGAAGTTGCCCTTGTTCCCAACAGCTCCCCGATATCGCAGTCAGGCTTGTTATTTTACAATACTCTGCTGGATGAAAACGCTTCCTGCCACCTGGCTTTGGGAAGCGCCTATCGGTTTAGCCTCGAAGGGGGGGAAAATTTATCTACTGAAGAGTTTTCCTCGCGGGGAGGTAATTCCAGTCTGATCCATGAAGATTTCATGATTGGTTCTGGAGAAATGGATATTGATGGCATTCTTGAAGATGGATCTGTTGAACCCGTCCTGCGAGCCGGGGAGTGGGCTTTTTAATTCATTTCCCTTTATGCCTTTTCGAAAGATTTTGTATTGGAGGATGATATGAAAGATAACTTTCTAAAACCAGCTATGCATGATCTCCGTCCTGATCTGGGGGAGATCATCACTACCCTGGAATCCAAAGCACCGTATGGAGCAGTTTCCCTTACTTCACGAGAAACTACCAGGTACCTAGTGGATAACAGCCAGGAACGGATTATCGCCGGTGATCCAACAGCAGGCGCGATATTAACTGCTTTTGACGGTCATACGCTTTACGAAAAAGCCATTGGCGGTTTCGACCGGAAGGAAATCCAGACAGCTGCCAAAGATTTCACCGCCGGCATCAAGTTTAAGAAGAATGGGGTACTGGACCCGGGAAAGGAAATCAAGAAAGATTTCCAGACCAAAATGGACCAGGATCCTGTTACGGTACCTACTCAAGACAAACTTGATTATTTGCGGGAAATGAATCAGCGGGTCAACAAAATTGACTCAAAGATTGTCAATGCCAGGGTTTCTTTTGTAGAGTTCCGGGAAAAAACTGTCTTCCGCAATCGTGCAGTTGATTTAGCCCAGGATGTTCAACGAGTACACATGTCAATCATGGTTACTGTTATGGGTGAACGGGGCGTAGTTTTTGACTGGACTACCAAATGTGGAACTGCTGGAATGGAAATACTCACCTTCAGCGATGAAGATCTGGAAAAACTTGTCAAGAACGCGATTGGTTTGCTGGATGCTGGCAGGATCGAACCTGGAGAATATACTGTCGTGACTGCACCTGGTGTTTCGGGAGTGATCTGTCATGAATCCTTTGGGCATGGTGTGGAAACAGATATGTTCCTTAAGGAACGCGCCAAAGCAGCCCATTATATCGGTAAACGGGTTGGATCTGACCTGGTGGATATTTATGACGACCCCAGCTTGCCTGGTGCGTTTGGATCTTATTTCTTTGATGATGAAGGCCTGACTGCTAAACCAACCCGGATAGTCAAAGACGGCATATTTGAGCGGGGTATTACTGATTATTACTCAGCAACAGTGCTTGGAATCGAGCGCACTCCAAACGGCCGCAGGCAGGATTTCACCCGGAAGGTTTATCCGAGGATGACTAATACTTTCTTTGGATCGGGTGAGACTCCCCTGGAGGATCTAATCGGAATGGTGGATGATGGTATCTATATCCCGAAGGTTTCCTCCGGAATGGAAGATCCCAAAGGTTGGGGTATACAGGTATCCGGGCATTACGGTTTTGAGATAAAAAATGGCTCAATTACTGACAAAATGTATGCACCGGTTGGTCTGACAGGGTATGTACCAGATGTGCTTGAAAGCATAAGCGCTGTATCGAGCGATTTTGGTCTCAGCGGTGGTTTCTGCGGTAAAGGCACTAAAGAAACTGTACCTGTGACCGATGGCGGTCCCCATCTATTAATGAAAGTGAGGTTAGGCTGATGTTAGGGAAAATTCAAAAAGCACTTGAGACCAACCAGGATATCAAAGCCTGGATCATCCGGCACGAAATAATCAACGGTTCGCAGCAGTATGACCTGAAAGAGGGCACTGAAGCGGTCCGCGAGGTTAATTCAGAACTATATACGATTGATGTCCTTTGTGATACTCCTGATAACGACGGCAATCTCAGCAGCGGCCTTGGCAGTGCAACCATCCTGCTCGGGGGTGAGATAGATCAGGAGTTAGAAAAGGCGGTGATAACTGCCAAGCTGGTCCACAACGAGCCTTATGATTTTGCAGAACCAGCTTTAATACCGGATCTTGAGTTGGTTGACGAAAAGTATCTCAAGGACCCGGCTGGAGAATTACAGAAAGTGTTGAGATCTTTAAAAGACACAACTTCTGCCTATCCCCATGTCAGGCTGACTGCGGCAGAGGTGTTTGGACAGGAAAAAGACCTTCACCTGGTAAGCAGCAAGGGAATTGACGCTCACCAGAAAGCAACTGACATTTATCTTCAATGGGTTTATATTGGAGGATCAGGTGACGAAGAGGTAGAAACCTTTGCAGAGGTTTACCGGAGGCGGATATCGGACCTCAAATTGGAAGAAGAAGCTGCCCTGCGTGCACAGTACACCTCAGATCTTCTGATTGCTGAACCTCCCTCATCATACGACGGACCGATTTTTGTTCAAGGGGGAACTCTGGCTGTTATGGTCGCCGGAGAAATGCTGGCAGGCAGTCTCATTCAGGTCCTATCTTCCGCCTCCATGAAATATACTGGTGAGACTCCCTGGGAAATTGGTAAATCCATCTTCCGGGAACAAGTCAAAGGAGATCCTTTTCAGGTCTGGGCGAACCGGACCCTGCCCTATGGCATGGAATCCAGTGCATTTGATAATGAAGGCACCCCGGGTCAGCGCATTGCCTTGATCCAAGACAACAAGCTTGAGTCTTTCATTGCTGATCAACGCTTTTCCCATTATCTAGATATTCCAGTCACAGGTTCGTTTGGAAATCTTGAAGTTCAAGCTGGGAATACACCTGGAGCAGATCTTCAAGCTGACCCTCATGTGGAAATCGCTGAATACTCCTGGTTTAACCCCAATCCCATTACTGGCGATTTTGCGTGTGAAATCAGGCTTGGTTATATAGTTGACGGTAATGAAAGAACACCGTTTAAGGGAGGGATGCTGGTTGGAAATCTACTGGATGCACTGGCAGATGTAAAATGGTCCTCAGAAACCGGATTTTATGGCAACTATCAGGGACCCAGATCAGCTCGATTTAATAATCTTAGGATTGCAGGATAATGCTGTCAATAAGACTGAACGCACCTGAACTATTCAATGAAAAACATAACTATCTCTGAAATTGCCTGGGGAGTATTCCAGACCCAACTGCAAGCCATCCAGACTCACCTTGATGGATGTATTGAAGGCAAAGATCCCCTCCACCTGCATGATCTTCGGGTAGCAAATCGGCGTATAAGGGCTGCCCTGGGTGAGTTTAAGGGTCTCCTGCCGGAAAATATCCATTCCCGCTTCAAGCGAGATTTCCGTTGGCTCCAAAAAATCACCGGTGAAGTCAGGGACCTGGATGTGAGTTTAACTAATATATCTGGGTACCAAAAGGATATACCCGGAAACTGGCGCCAACATTTGCTTCCCATGCAAAGACTTCTGGAAGGGAAACGCGAAAAGGCCCAGTTAATATTGGAGGATCAGCTGGCATCAAAACGGTTGAATGGAATTCTGGCAGACTGGTCAAAAGTTTTGGATGATGGACCGCTTGATGGGATTTCTTATTCTCATGAACCTGCCCGGGAATTTGGCTGCCGCTTGATCGTAAAACGCTACCGCAAAACCCGAAACAAGGGCTTGAAACTTTCTAAAAAAACTCCCGCGGAGAGATTCCACGCCTACCGAATAAATATCAAAAGGCTGCGGTACTTTATGGAATTTCTCCGTCCAGTTATTGAAGGCGAGGATTACATCAAGTTAAGGACAGGACTCAAATCTGTACAGGACGCTTTTGGCGCATTTCAGGATGCGGATGTTCAAACCGAGAAGATAGAACAATTAGCACTTGAACTCCACCAGATAGGAGAGTCTGCGGAGACACTTCTTGCCATGGGGCAACTATTGGGAATCCTGGAGAAAAAAAGAAAACGAAGTAAAAAAGAATGCCTGCGGCAGACCCGCTGGCTGGTAGGGGATTCCACCGCCCGTACATTTCAAAGCTGTTTCCAATATCCTGTGAAATAAACTGCATTACTCCCGCTCCCGTCCACGGGAGCGGTTATGATTCTGTCGCCCCGGTGACGGGGCTCTGAGCAGGAAAGAAAACCCAACTCATTGAGCGGAGAGAAAACCACAGGTTTGAACGCAGTCGAAATGGTGAATCTAGTGATGCCGCCTCTTCGACTACGGACTTCGTCCTCCGCTCTGAGAGTTGGTGTATTTTGATGATCACAATCTTTCAACTTATTGAGCCCACTAATTTTCCGCTATAATTTTTTTTTATAAACCTTACCTGATTATGGTAAACTCCCCTCATGTTTAAACCTGTAAACTGGAAAACCTTCCCCCGGGATTTTCTTATTGCTCAACTTGGATTTATAATTTATGGCCTGTCAATTGCCTTGTTAATCCAGGCTGATCTCGGTACTGGCCCCTGGGCAGTTTTGGCTGTTGCCCTGGCAGATCTGACCGGAACTTCCCCCGGAACAATGATCGTGGTAACGGGGCTCATTGTTTTAGCTGGAACTCTGGCCATGCGCGAAAAAATCGGTTGGGGAACTCTGGGTAATATTATCTTTATCGGTCCTTGGGTCGATTTGTTTTTAGTATATATTCCCTCCCTTAAAGGAAATCTGATACTACAAATACCCGGCATGCTGGTTGCCATAATTCTTACTGGTCTGGCCACTGCGGTTTATATCAGCGTTAACTCCGGGGCAGGTCCCCGCGACAGCCTGATGCTTGCGGTTTCTCGGATAACAGGAAAAAGTGTCCGCCTTTCCAGGGTAGCAATAGAAATTGTCGTTGTCATTCTTGGCTGGACTCTTGGTGGTCCGGTGGGGGTTGGCACCCTGGCATTTGCCGTGTTGATCGGCCCCTTTGTTCAATCGTTCTTCCGGCTATTAAAAGTCCAGCCGCATCCGTCCCCAGTAGAAAGTAAATGATCCAGGGCTTGTATAATAGACCAATAGATAACCGGTGGAACGGGTACATATTCGATGAATATTTTCCAGTATACTAAAATAACTGGCAATACCCCAGATGGACAGCAATCCTAATAAATATCCGATAATTGGGTCATTATCGAATAATCATTCTCCAATTTCTAATTGTCCGTTATACTAAGGTTTATTATCACAGAGTAACTAAAACTTATAAGGAATTATATTGAACGTAGATCCTCGTGTTGAAGGTTGGTCTTTTGAAAAACCCAGGGAAGGTTCCATCCTGGCAACCTTCATTTTGTTCAGCCTGGCTGTCATTATTTTGTTGGTCTATCCAGGATTAATTACAGGGGTGTTTACTGTAATTACTTTTTCTCTGTGGGCGGTTGTCCTGTATTTTTTCAGGGATCCTGAACGGACAATTCCTGGTGATCCAAATATATTTTACAGCCCCGGTGATGGTGTTGTTAGCGATATCACAACCTTCAGGGAAGAGGACTACCTTGACATCGAATTTGTGCGGGTGGGAATCTTCCTTTCGATCTTTGATGTTCATGTACAGCGTGCGCCTATTGAAGGAGAGGTTGATTTTATCACCCATCAGATGGGAAAAAATTTACCGGCTTTTTATCGAGCTGCATCACAGAAGAATGATCAAATTATCATGGGATTAAATACATGTTTCGGCAAGATCCTGGTCAAACAAATTTCGGGAATCTTAGCAAGAAAATGTTTTAACTATGCCAGGGTTGGTGACACAATAAAATCTGGACAGCGATATGGATTGATTAAATTCGGCTCTAGAGTTGAGTTGTATTTGCCTGAGAATGCCCGGCTGCTGTGCGATATCGGGGATAAAGTAAAAGCCGGGATTACTGGTATCGCCGAGATGGCGGAAAGCTAATATTTATGAAAGATAAGATCCGCATTTATTTTCCCAACACCTTAACCTTCCTTGCCCTGGGCAGCGGCCTGGTGTCGATCATTGTTGTCATCCAAGGTTATGTGTTTGAGGCGGGTATCTTCATACTGATCGGTGTCATCCTGGATAGTTTTGATGGCTATTTTGCCCGCAAACTGGAAGTGGATTCCCAGTTTGGCATACAGCTGGACTCTCTTTCAGATATGGTGAGTTTTGGAGTGGCACCTTTAGTGTTAGTGCTGCAGCATCTCACGATGCGGGGTTTGTTCAGTTACTGGATCATTCCAGGATTGCTGCTGGCTCTCTGGGCAGGCGCTTATCGATTGGCCAGATTTAATCTCCAGCCAACCAAAGAAAGCATTCATGAAGAGACACGGGGAATTACTATCACCAATAGCGGTGTAATTCTTACCCTGGCCGTCTTATCAGATCTTTCTAATCAATATGCTTCTTTAGCAATCGGATCTTATACAACCCTGCTCTTGATCCTGAGCTATTTGATGATCAGTAAACTGAAATTACCCTCTTTTATCTGGTTGTTCCCATCCAAGAGATTTATTTTTATTTACCTGATCTTTGGTGCGGTTCTGTTTTTCTTCTCTTCATTTTTTACATCGGTCCTGATATTCTTCCTGGGAGGTTTGGCAGCCTCGATCAGCAGGAAGCTTTATTTTCTGTTATTTCAGCGATCCCAGAGTTCTTAGTCTTATTAACGATACGGATTAAAATTGATAGCGAAAATTAGTGGGTTTTTCCTTTATATTTATTCAGTACTGGTCTACCGGACTTGTCGATTTACCATTATTGGCTTCGATCAGGTAGAAAAGATGCTGAAGACCGACATGCCAATGATTATTACCAGCTGGCATGGCATGACCATGATGGTTGCTGCGCTAACTAAAATTAAATTTGATATCACTTCATTTGCTGTTATCATGCCTGATGATTATCGCGGTGATGCCTTGAAAGAATTCGCAAAATATTTGGGTGTTGATCCAATTCCGCTGAATCTTCACGGTGATACTACCCTGGGCATGGGAAAAAAGTTAGTTGGCATGATGAAGCGCATCTCTTCAGGAACTAACTTTTTAATCCATCCGGATGGTCCTGCTGGGCCTGCATATAAAATTAAGCCTGGGTTAACCTATATTGCAAAAAAGACAGGTGCCCCGATCCTTCCCGTGGGTTGTTACTGTCGGCATGCCTATCATGTTCCGCGCTGGGATCGTTATACTCTTCCTCTCCCATTCAGCAAGATCCATATACAAGTTGGTTCGCTAATAACTGTACCGGGTGATGTGAAAGATCTTGAAGAAATTAATCGTGATCTTGAAGATATTTTTAATCGATTAACTTTTCAAGCGTCAGCGAATTATTATGAACTCTAATTCCTAAATAATCTGGCTTCTAATCCTGGTAATAATAGAGACATCCTTATGAAAACCCTAGTTATCGTCCGCCATGCTAAATCCAGTTGGGATAATCCGGGTTTATCTGACCATGATCGGCCGCTAAATAAAAGGGGTATGAGGGATGCGCCGGTGATGGGTGCCCGTTTAGCTGAGTGGGGTCCACCGGTAGATCGGATCATATCAAGTTCGGCTGCGAGGGCGTTGGCAACAGCAGAAATTGTTACCCAGGAGATGGGACTTCCCTGGGATGAGATCCAAATCGAAGACGCACTCTACCACGCAACCGAAGAAGAGATGCTGGATATCATTCGCGAACAGGATGATTATATTGATGGTTTAATGTTGTTTGGTCATAATCCCGGCATGACCTATCTTGTGAACGATTTATCGGATTTAGATCTAGATAATTTACAAACCTGCGGAGTTGTGATCCTTCAGTTTGATGTGAAAAGTTGGACCCTAATTGGGGACGAGGTAGCCAGCAAAGCAAACTTTGACTTTCCGAAAAAGAACCGATGACCAATCCTGAATTATTGTAAAGGTATCTGGATCGGAGTTGTGTTTATGATGGATAACAAAGCCATTCTCTACCTGTCACTGGAAGAAATGATTGAGGTTGATCGCCTGATGGTAGATCATTTTGGCATTAAGTTGGTCCAAATGATGGAAAACGCCGGCAGGCATCTGGCTGAACTTGCAAGGAATCGTTTCCTGGAAAAAGATCCCCGGGAAAAAAAAGTTCTCATCCTGTCCGGCAGTGGCGGTAACGGGGGTGGGGCGATGGCTTCTGCGCGAAATCTGCACAACTGGGGGGCGCAGGTAAATTTATTCTTGACCAAACCCGCTGATCAGTTGACTGGTATTATCAGTCATCAAGCCCAGATCAATCAAAAACTGGGGATCATTCCCGATTCATCAGATCTTCCGCCAGATTCATATCGACCAGATTTGATTATTGATGGGATTATCGGCTACAGCCTCAAGGGAGCTCCCCGGGGGCGGGCAGCTGATCTAATTGAATGGGCAAACGCCCAAGATCACCCGATCCTGGCCCTCGATTTGCCTTCTGGACTGCATGCCAGCACGGGAGAGGTGTTCTCACCAGCTATCAAGGCATCTGCTACGATGACTTTGGCGCTGCCTAAAAAGGGTTTAAAGACGCCATCAGTTCCTGTTGTGGGTGAACTTTACCTGGCAGATATTGGTGTGCCTCCAGAATTATATTCTCATCCTCCACTTCATTTGCAGGTTGGACCTATTTTCAGCGAAGGTGGAATCATCCGGATCCGATAACCGTGGGTGATTAAAAAAAGTTGGTAATACTGCACAACAGTATTACCAACTTTTTGGCTTGGGGCATCATTGGCCATGAGTGAAAATTCGCCTGCCGCATTTATATCTTGGAAAGCTACTGATCAAATAAATGTCACAGAGTTGATCCGAGAATATTATCTTGAGGTCCATCCGAGGGATTATTATAGGCTGACCTTGCTTCTGTTATGTGCAAAGCTTAATTGAATTGACAGCAAATCAAAATAGAATATAATATTCTTAGTTGCAATCAATTGCAATAAGGATATTATGTCACATTGCCATACGATCATAAATGGGTTAAGGGAAAAAGGATACAGGATCACTCCCCAGCGGGAGATGATCATTAATGCTGTCGCTCACAGTTCCCGACACATCACTGCCGAAGAGATAGCTGAGCAGCTTCGGAAGCATACTCAGGCAATTAATATTGCCACGGTGTATCGAACGCTGGACTTGCTCTGGCACGAAGGTTATGCCTGTCGAAATGACCTCAGCGAAGGCAGATCGGTTTACTCTACTTTCCAGCACGGTCCCCATATCCATCTGGTATGTCGAAAATGTAATCAGGTAATTGACGCTGATATAAAAATGTTGAACTCTCTTGGTGATGATTTGCATTCTAATTATCATTTTCGCCCGGACCTGGCCCATTTTTCAATCTTTGGTATTTGTCATGATTGCCAGGACTGATTTTGTCCGGGAAAACCGTAAGATGATCTATTCTGATCGATTCTGTAGATAGAGGAGCTGACCATGTTATATTCACCACAGCAACTTCATATTCCTGATGGATTTTTGACACTCATCGTATCCCTGGTTTTCTGGTTGGTCACCATCGTTGTGGTGGGATTGGCTGTCTCAAAAACCAATCAAAGCCTGGGTGAAAAACAAATTCCCCTTATGGGAGTGATGGCTGCCTTCATTTTTGCTGCCCAGATGTTGAATTTTCCAATTGCAGGAGGTACTTCAGGACACTTTTTGGGAGGCAGCCTGGCTGCCATAGTCCTTGGCCCTTGGGCTGGAATCCTGGTGATGACTGCGGTCGTAGGAGTCCAGGGACTTTTATTCCAAGATGGGGGTTTATTGGTCATGGGTGCCAATATATTCAATATGGGAATTATCACATCGGTGGTTGGATTTGGTCTTTATCGGATGGTCGTTTCCCAAAAACGGGGGTTGAGAATTGCTTTTGCAGGAATAGGGGCTTGGATAGCTACCATGGCAGCTGCATTATTTACCGCACTGCAATTATGGCTGAGCGGAACAACACGGTTGGAAATTGTTGTTCCAGCCATGTTGGGAGTACATGCATTAATTGGCCTTGGAGAAGCGTTGATCACCATAGCGGCATTATCTTATATCGAACAAACCAGACCCGATTTGCTGGGAATTGAACATTCGAAAGAAGCAGGTGGAAGGGGTTGGATCATTGCAGGAATCCTGGTTTCCCTGATTGCGATATTTTTATCTCCCATGGCTTCTGGCAATCCGGATGGTTTGGAAAGAGTAGCGCAGGACTTAGGATTTCTGAATCAAGGACTGGGGTCGCCTTATCAAATACTCCCGGGCTATACGATCCCATTATTTGGTGAAACAGCTCTCTCAACTATCCTGGCAGGTATAGTCGGAGCTGTAGTAATCGCTGGTTTAATTATTTTAGTAGGAAGAAATTTGCGCAGGAAAGGGGCTTAGTTACGTGGACTCGGTTTGAAACCCCCCGTTTTGAACCACTTTCTTTCCTGGATTAAGACCTAATAGAATCGTCAGGGATTTTTTATGCACGTAGATGCATTTGACCATTTTCATCATAAACACAGCTCGATCCATGATCTTGATCCCCGTATCAAAGTCCTGGTAACTGTGGCGTTTATTCTCTCAAACGCACTGCTTCCAGACGGGAGTTGGCCAGCTTTTGCTTTGGCGTGGCTGGTTTTGCTGGCAGCCAATGATCAATCGGATCTGGGATTAGGTTACACATTTAAACGATCGTTTGTTGCGCTGCCATTTGCCCTGGTCGCACTAAGCGCTATTTTTTCGCCTTTAGGTGAACCACTGGCGGAGTGGAATCTTGGGTTTATTACTCTAGTCCCCACAGATTTTGGGGTCATCCGATTTCTGAGCATATTGGTTCGATCTTGGTTATCTGTCCAGATGGGAATCCTCCTGGTAGCAACCACACAATTCCCGGACCTTATTCATGCCCTGGAACATTTACGATTGCCGAGAATGCTGACAACTGTAATAGCGTTTTTGTTCAGATATTTATTTATTCTTACCAATGAAGTTTTCCGTATCTTAAGAGCCAGAGAATCAAGGAGTGCAGGTATACCCGGCCAGAGAAGAGGCGGATCACTTATATGGCGAGCGAGGATTACCGGCAGCATGGCAGGACAGTTATTCCTTCGCAGCTATGACCGTTCTGATCGAATTTATCATGCCATGATTTCCAGAGGTTATGCAGGTCACCTCAGAACCCTGAATCCTCACGAAATGAACCGGACTGATTGGATTGTATTCGGCCTGGTTATATTCATATTAATCGTAATTCAACTTGTAGGACGGATAATTTAATGCCTGTAAAACATCAATCATTATTCGATATTCAAATTCCGGAATGTGATGGTGATCTTCTTGAGATTAAAGATTTACACTTCAGCTACCCGGATGGTTTCCAGGCTTTACAGGGAGTTAATCTATCTCTTTGTGAGGGAGAAAAAGTTGCTCTAGTTGGTCCAAATGGGGCAGGAAAATCTACCTTAATGCTGCATCTTAACGGGATATTGGGTGAGGATTCTCCCGTTACCATTGGTGGCATGGCGGTTGAAAAGGATAACCTGCCTATGATCAGAGCGCTGGTGGGCCTGGTATTTCAGAATCCAGATGACCAGCTATTTTCACCAACAGTGTTTGATGATGTGGCATTCGGTCCTCTCCACATGGGCTTGCCTGAGGATGAAGTTTATTCGCGGGTAGAGGAAGCCCTTAAAGAAGTTCAAATGAGTGGGTTTGGGGAAAGGCTTTCTCACCACCTGAGCATGGGTCAAAAGAAACGCATAGCTATTGCCACTGTCCTGGCAATGAATCCCCAGATCCTGGTATTGGATGAACCTTCCGCTGGTTTGGATCCAAGGTCCAGGCGCGCTCTGATCAACTTCTTGAAAGAGCTGCCCATTACAATGCTGGTATCTACTCATGATCTCCGCATGGTCCAGGATCTATTTCCCAGGATGGTGATTATGGATGAAGGCAAGATTGCCGCAGATGGATTGACCAAGGAGCTGCTCCAGGATGAAAAATTATTAACCGCCCATGGTCTGGAAATCCCTTGATTGGGATGTCTATCTGTTGAATTGAATTAAATAGGTATGCCTGATATGAGTACTTTACAATGTATACCCACTGCTGATGAATTAGAAGATCTTCCCCAGAATGGGGGGGATCTTTATAACCGACTGGTTTTTGAAAAATCTCCCTATTTGCTGCAGCATGCCAGAAATCCAGTCAACTGGTATCCCTGGGGGAAAGATGCCTTTCAAAAAGCCAAGGAGCTCGATCTCCCGGTATTTCTTTCCATTGGCTATTCGACTTGCCATTGGTGCCATGTGATGGAAAAGGAATCGTTTGAGGACGAAGGGGTTGCAGCGTTATTGAATGACAACTTTATCTCTATCAAGGTCGATCGCGAGGAAAGGCCTGATATTGACCAGATTTACATGGCAGTCTGCCAGGCACTTACTGGCCAAGGGGGATGGCCATTAACTGTAATTCTCACTCCTGACAAGCAGCCTTTTTTTACTGGAACTTATTTTCCCAAGGAGAGCCGATTTGGACGCACAGGGATCATGGATTTGATACCCAAGCTAAAGGAACTCTGGAACACAAAAAGGGAGGAACTAGTAGAAAGCGCTGACCAGATCACCAATCAAATCCGTTTATCTGGATCGAAGCCCGGAAAACTTATCCCGGAAATATTTCAGCTTGCGTTTGAACAACTTAGCTCCCGGTTTGATCCTATGTACGGT
Organism: uncultured Anaerolineales bacterium; assembly: GCA_964448865.1. GTDB lineage: Bacteria > Chloroflexota > Anaerolineae > Anaerolineales > UBA11858 > B10-G9. The sequence continues at coordinate 12,841 of CAYUXO010000020.1, read as the reverse complement.
GGGTTTGGTTCTTCTCCCAAGTTTCCATCAGCTCATAATCTGATCTTCTTACTTAGATACTGGCATCAAACTGGTGATTCAAAAGCATTAGAGATGGTTAAAAAAACCCTTGATCAAATGCGGCTAGGAGGTATTTACGACCAGGTTGGATTTGGGTTTCACCGCTATTCTACAGATGCAGCCTGGCTGCTGCCCCATTTTGAAAAAATGCTTTACGATCAAGCTATGCTGGTGATGGCCTTTACCGAGGCATTTCAGGCATCAGGCAAGCAGGGTTATGCCAGGACTGTTCGAGAGATACTCTCCTATATTATTCGTGATATGACCTCGCCCGGGGGAGGATTCTTCTCCGCTGAAGATGCGGACAGTGAAGGTGAAGAGGGTTTGTTTTACCTATGGTCAACATCCGAGTTCAGGGAAATCCTGGGAAAGGAAAGTGGAGACCTGTTTGTTGATATATTTAACCTCAAAGATGAGGGAAATTATTATGATGAGGCAGATAAATCCAGAACCGGCCGCAATATCCTGTATCTAAAACGCAAATTTGGGGAACTGGCTGAAAATAATAATCTACCAGATGCCCAGTTAAGTAAATTATGGGAAAATCTGCGCCAGACCCTCTTTGATGTCAGAGAAAAACGAGTACATCCTCTCAAGGATGATAAGATCCTGACTGATTGGAATGGCCTTATGATCGCAGCATTTGCCAAAGCGGCTGCTGCACTTGATGAACATGAATACTTGTCAGCTGCAAAAAAGGCAGCAGATTTTGTCTGGGATCATCTTAGAGATGAGGGTGGTCGATTAATTAAACGATTTCGAGACGGCGAAGCTGGTCAACCCTCCCATCTGGATGACTATGCCTTTATGGTGTGGGGGTTAATTGAAATCTATCAGGCGGATTTTAATCCCGCATATCTTCAGAAAGCGGTTGAATTGAATGAACTAATGCTGAGTGAGTTCTGGGATGAAGGATCAGGAGGACTCTTCATTTCGTCCATTGATCAAACTGATCTGATAGTCCGGAGCAAGGAAATTTACGATGGAGCGATACCATCTGGTAATTCAGTAGCTGCAAATAACATGATTCGCCTAGCGCGATTAACCCAGAACCAGGATCTGGAACAAAAAGCTCATTTGATTGGTGAGGCTTTTGCTGAGCAGGTAAATCCCCTCCCACAGGGTTTCACCCACTTATTATCAGGGTTATTGTTTTCGGAGGGACCCTCTTATGAAGTTGTCATATCTGGGATGCCCGATGCTGAAGACACCAGGCAGATGCTCAAGACTATACAGAATGCATATCACCCGAATGTTGTGACCCTTTTCAATCCTTCTGATAAACCTGATTCCTTAATTTATAATCTTTCTCCCTGGCTCGAGAACCAACCAGCAATTACTGGAAAAGCAACCGCCTATGTCTGTCAAGACTTCACCTGCAAATCTCCCACCACCAGTATTAATGAGATGCTTAACTTTCTGGGCAGCTGATAAATAGCTCCAAGATAAAATTAAAAAAACCCCGTTCAAGGGAGAAGCTGAACGGGTTTTTCATTTCTCGGGAGTTTCTATTATTCTAGATCCGGTTCGGACTCATTTTTATCTTCAGTTTCCCCAGCATCCTCTGTTTCCTGGATTTCATCCTTATCTGGAGGACTGTCAGTACCCCCGATTAGCTCTTCCTTTCCATCATCTGGAGCATCCTCATCTGCATCCGTGTCAGGGATAATTGACTCATCTTCCTCGGGTGGGGGATCTTTCTTGGTGGGTGGCTTTAAAACTGCCGCGGTAATAATGACTGCCAAACCCATTCCAATTACGACGAGGGAGTAATTCCTGACTTGCAGGAAAAGAGATCTGATAATTGCAACCACCAGGTCCGTTCCTGTATCGATCAGGACTGGACTGAAACCTGTGAATTCTCTGTTCTTTAAGAATGAATCGGAAAAGAAATTAACCGCAGGGCCAACCAGCAGGGAAATACCGAGTCCCATCAAGCCGCTAATTGCCAGGGGATAACCCCACCATCTTCCCAATTCCTTGAATGAAAATACTCCAAAGAAGGCTATTACCACCAACAGAAGCAAACATGTCAGCGGGCTCATGTTAATTGCCCAGCGAATCCAGTTTATGAGGGCTAGAGTGGGTATTTCTGAGTCAAAGAGTTCAATAGTAGGTCCACTAGAGGAACCCGCTTCTCCAAAAATACCCTTTCCGAGATCAATTTCATCGGGAACATCCCGCAGAGATCTTCTTAATAGGACTTCCAGCTGTGGAGTATAGTTTTCGATAAAATCCTCAGGTGGCCGGCAGTTCAAAAAATCTCCTACAGCTTCCTCCTTTCCCTGCAGGACCCGGGTCATGGTTAACAAATCATCCTTGCTGCATTCCGGTTGGGCTTCAAGGAGATGAGCAATTGCCTCAACACCAGTTTCTCCACCAAGGCGTTCTTTTAGATCGAGTAGTGAGATCTTGATTGAGATTTCACCTTGGCCTTGATCAATGCTATCAAATAGGCCTCCAGTGACAGCCAGGACCTGATCCTCGAGCCACTCCGGAGGCAGCAGACCTTCCAGGAGCAATTCCCAATCTTTATCTGATAAGGCCTGGAAATAACTGGGCGGCCCACCCTGGCTGGTTTCAGTTTCCTGGCCTTCTTCTCCCTGTAGTCCATCTCCCTCACACTTGGTGGGGTCTTCCAGGCAGGGATTGTATCCCATGGCATATTTAATTTGCGTGGCGGCAATTTTGGGCAGCTGATTAAAGAATTCCACCTCATTAAAGACACCCAGATAAAAATCCGGCGAAAAAAGTTGGGAGTTCAGGGCAAGTAAGAAGATACTGGTAAGTGCGGATATGATAAATACCAAAACCAGAATACTTGCAATCAATTTTCCGAAAAAGCGAAAAAGTTTTCTCATATCATACCCTCACAAATTCAATTTGATTTCGACTCATTAAAAGGTTCTGGTCCTTATCTACATGGGTCTTCTCTGTCTGATCAGGATGATAAACCCGGTAGCGCCTGCCAGGAGGATTATAATCACGATGATTCCCGCAGTGATAGCAGGCATTCCCTGGTCGGAAACAAAGTAGGGCAGTTCAACTGCCTGGGTTGGTTCGATTTCTGTAACGGAACCATCACAGGGGTTGGTGCTGATCAACAGGCTGTAGGCTGAATCTTCCCCCTGGCTATTTTCATTGCCGAGATTAATTATCCATTCTCCAACTGGCGGGTTTTCTATAGTTAATAGTTGAACCTGGTTCCGGAATTGATATGAAACCCCATCCTGGTCAGTATCGATTGTTTTTCCATCAGGATAAATTAGTTCTATTATGGGCTCGCCGCCGAGGAAGTTAAGCGACAATGACATATCGCAGGTATTTGGCATGATATCCACTCTGCCGATCTCCCTGAAATCATTGGAATTAATTATGCCCGTAATTTGTTCAGCAAGCTCTTTTCCTGCGGCAGCTTCCCGGCAGGCGGCAAAAAATGAACCCAGCTCAGCACCGCTGTTTGTAAAAAGGTATTTTCCACCGGTTTGAAAAGCCAGTCCTTCCAGCAGCACAAAATCGACTTCAGATTCAAGATCGGCAAATCCAGCAGTACAAAGAGTGATCTCGTTGGAGTTTGCCCGTTCCGGGATAACTGCCAGAATTTCACTGGAGGAGAGACCTACATTCGCGTGGCCATCACTGAGCAGTATCAGCAGCATCGGACCCTCAGGATCGGCATTGGATTCCAGTTCATTTAATCCAAGCACGAGGGCATCGCCGATATTGGTTTGTTGTAAAGGAACCATCGATCTAATGAGTGGTTTGAGCTGATCGTGTTTGAGGGTCAAGCCATGTTCGAACATGGCTTGATTCGAAAATGTCACTAATCCAATTAATGATTCCCGCCCGGTGTTATCTTTGTCCAGCTGCGATAAGTCAATCAGGTTTATGGCCGCTGATTTTGCCAGCTCTAAGCGGGAGGGTATGCTGTATAAGTCTACCAGGCGATCAATCTCAACCTGGATCTGTTGAAAATTTCCACCGGTTTTATATTCCTCCAGTTGTTGGGTGTAGGAAGCATATCCAGAGAGCTCCAGGGCTTCGTTATAAAGCCGGAAATTGGTTTGCCACACTTCCCGAAGTTCCTGGTACTGGGGGTCATTAAGGTAGGGTAGAAATTCCTGCAAGGAAGCTAACTGTGTGTATTTGTTGACCCCATACGGACAATCAGCGTTGAGGTAAAACATGATCTGGTCAGTTGTTCCCGCAGTTGATATGAGGTTATCACTGACATCATCACAACCCGCATCGGTAAGGGAACTGCGGATCATTGCTTGAATACCTGGGAGACTGACCCCATATTCCTTAGTAATCCAATCACTTAAACTGTTATAAGATCCGGAATAAGTGTCTTTTGCCTCAACTACCCCAGGATCATTTTCAGCTGTTTCCATTTGATCAGTCAGTCCAAGATATTCTGGATCATTTTGAAGCTCATCCATGCGCAGCAATAAGGAAAGCAGATCTTCCGGTACAATGCCGGTATATACAGGTGTTCCCATGCTTCCGGATACGTCCAGGACCAGCACAATCTGAATGACATCACCAGATCCGGATTGGCTTGGTGGAGCGGCAGACATAGATCCGGCGGGTATCAATAGAGTTAATAACAGGATAAACCTACACAAAAAAAGCGGATTCTTTTTCATTTGACCTCCTCAAGAGCTCCCTTTAGAAGCAAATCAGATAGGTGATGGATTATCGTCCCTGAAAATATTTTTTATACTGTGTGATGAGTTTATTCAATTCAGTTTGGGAATGTGGTATGAACTTCAGGTCTTTTTTGATTCCCGGAAAAGGTTAGAATTGATTTAGATTTTTCAATTATAGCATAGGAAGGCTGGCGATTATTCCCCGACAGTTTATTGGTATACTCTTTGACGATAGGTGAATTTAATCAGGAGTGAAACGTTAATGTACATTTGTGTTGACTTTGACGGCACAATAGTGGATCATCGATTTCCCGAGGTTGGACCCCCTGTGCTGGGAGCTGTGGATTGGATGCTGAAATGGCAGAGTGCTGGAGCAAAATTGATCCTCTTCACTATGCGGTCAGATGACGGCAGAATGGGTGATGTTCTTAACCCGGCAGTGGAGTATCTGAAACAAAATGGGATCGAGTTATATGGTGTAAATGTAAATCCCACTCAGGACCGTTGGACCAGCAGTCCCAAAGCATATGGACAGCTCTATATTGATGATGCGGCTTTCGGATGTCCCCTGATTCAACCTGATGATTTTCAGCGACCTTGTGTCAATTGGGAGATTGTTGGTCCCGCTGTCCTGGAAAAAATTCTCGAAGAATAACCTCTCTGTGTCAAATATATCCATCCGCGGAATATTGCTGGTATTTCCGAAATCTTTGGTGATTTTGTAACTTAGATTCAACAAGCAAGTGCAACAAAGAGAAGATTAAATGAGTGAGATGGTGTAGGATATTCTCCAAGACCTGCAAGTCAAAGGAGAACAATGACCTACACACAACTCACTCAAGAACAAAGATACCAGATATCTGCATTATTGAAAACGGCACTATTAGGAGGAAATCTCATGACCTCTCAATCTGAAAAAATTATTAGGCAGCTCTTTGAGTCTGCGGGTATTGAGGTAAACGGAAATAACCCCTGGGATATTCAGGTTCATGATTCCCGTTTTTATAACCGGGTATTGCGTGAGGTTGAACTCGGATTGGGGGAATCCTATATGGATGGCTGGTGGGACTGCTTGGCTTTGGACCAGTTTGTTGACCGGGCTTTGCGCGCCAGGCTGGATAAACAGATTAAAGGAAACTGGAAAATCCTTTTACATATTCTGCGCTCAAAATTTCTCAATCTCCAAAGTTCTGCCCGAGCCTTTGAAATCGGTGAAAAACATTACGATTTGGGTAACGATCTATATCGGGCCATGCTTGATAAACGGCTGAATTACACCTGTGCTTATTGGCGAAACGCCGCTAGCCTTGATGAAGCCCAGGAAAAAAAGTTGGAGCTGGTCTGCCAGAAAATAGGATTACAACCAGGAATGAAAGTCCTGGAACTGGGCTGCGGTTGGGGAAGTTTTGCTAAGTATGCAGCTGAGAAGTATGGGGTGGAAGTTCTTGGAGTAACGGTTTCCGCAGAACAGGTTGCTCTAGGAACCCAGCTATGCCAGGATTTGCCTGTGGAGCTGAGACTGCAGGATTACAGGGAGGTTGAAGGGCAGTTTGACCGGGTGATTTCGATTGGCATAATGGAACACGTTGGTTATAAAAATTATCGAACTTATATGGAGGTCGTCGATCGCACTCTCAAGCCGGGAGGAATTGGTTTTTTCCACACAATCGGAGCCAACACTTCTGAGGTTTTCATCAATGCCTGGACCCAGAAATATATATTTCCTAACGGAATGCTGCCATCCATAGCCCAGCTGGCAACCGCTATGGAAGGTCTTTTTATAATTGAAGATTGGCATAATTTCGGACCGGATTATGATCCCACATTACTGGCCTGGCATGAAAATTTCGAGAAGGCCTGGCCCGATCTGAAAAAGTATTATAGCGAGCGCTTCTACCGGATGTGGCGCTTCTATCTGCTTAGCAGTGCCGGAGGGTTTCGGTCCAGGCACTCTCAGCTCTGGCAGGTCGTATTTACCCGCCCGGGAGACACCCAACCGGATTGCCGGATAGTATGAGACATTTCCCGGTTGTTATCGTGGGAGGAGGTCCGGCTGGAGCTGCTTGCGCTGGCCAACTGGTGCGGGAAGGGCTGGATTGTGTCATTCTTGATAAAGCTAAATTTCCCCGCCCAAAAGTTTGTGCAGGCTGGATTCCACCGGACATCTTCAATAATTTAGGCATTCTTCCCTCCCAATACCCCTACGATCTCAGTGAGTTCTCTTCTTTGTCGATCTCGCTAGGTGGATTTCCTGTCACTCTGAGAGGAACTCAATATGCAATTAGGAGGGTTGAGTTCGATGATTGGCTACTTAATCAGTCGGGAGCGACATTTATTCAACACAATGTCAAGAATATTCAGCGGACAAGTGGGGGATATAGGATTGATGATCTTTTCAGTGCTGATTATATAGTCGGGGCTGGAGGCACTCACTGTCCGGTCTATCAAGGATTTTTTAAGGATAAATATCCTCGGCAGGGTTCACAGATAGCAGCTCTTGAGGAAGAATACCGGTTTGGATGGACTGATCCAAGCTGCAGATTATGGTTCTTTAAGGATCGTTTGCCAGGTTATGCCTGGTATGTTCCTAAAAAAGGCGGCTATGTAAATATTGGCATCGGGGGGAATGCACGTATGGTTGTTGAAAGGGGAAACTCGATCAAGGAGCACTGGGATAGATTTTTAGGCTTTCTTCAGGACACTGGATTGATAAACAACCGGGAATTCCATCCGAAGGGATACACATATTTTTTACGCGGATCAAATGATCAGCCCAGAATTGATAACTTATTTTTGATAGGAGATTCCGCGGGATTATCTACTCTGGACATGGGTGAAGGAATTGGTCCTGCAATACAAAGTGGTCTATTGGCAGCCCGGTCTATTCTGAATGGTAGTGAATATTCGCTGGCTGATATACCTCGATTCTCATTGCTTCCCAAAGCATTCCACTGGATGATCAATCTATAGTTTAGGCTCAGATATAAGGGAAAGTCATATATGGGAGATCTTAAAAAAACTCACTAGATCTTTCCCGTTGTTGAGCTGGACCTGCTTGATTTTCAGCATGATGGATTGATCCTGGTTATTGGGGGGAGCAGAGAGAGTGTGATTGGAAAACTAAAAGGCGAGATGCCATTGCAGGAGATTTCAGGATATAAGAATTATTGGAAACTGTAGATGAGTATTGTTCTGTGATCCATGTCTGGAAAATATTGCCCTGATAAATTCCGGTTTTGGTGTATTATTTGGGCATTAAGTATTTTATTTGGTTTGGAGGTATTGTTGAATATTATCCATCTCTCCGATTTGCATATTGGAAAATCTAATAACCTGGAAAAGTCAGCCAGATTAGTCGATTGGATATTGAATAATAAGGAAGTTCATCAATCCAGCCTGGTGATCATCAGCGGAGACCTGGTAGATGACGGGGAGAACTGGCAGTTTTTACAGGCAAAAGATCTGATCGATCGGTTAAGAAATGAAGATTATGTTGTTCTGGCCGCTCCCGGAAATCATGATTATGGGCCGGGTGGATATCGGGAAAACCGGCAAAGCCGGATTTATTTTAAGGAATTGATATCCGGTGTTGAGAGTTATCCCCATGTATATAGTGAAGGTGGGCAGGCTTTTATTGTCCTTGACTCGATGGCTGAGGAATTCGCAACTGTAGAGCTATGGGGAGCCCAGGGGAATCTTGGGGTGGATCAGTTGAATAAACTTGATTTGATCCTGGATGAACTTGCTGAGAATCCAGTTGTTGAAAATATCCTGGTAGTTATGCACCATCATCCCTTCGATTATCTCTTTTACCATGGACTCAGAGATCATGCTGATCTAAAAGGAGTAATTTCCCGGAGAATTGATTTACCACCCCGGGTCAATGTGTTGCTGTTCGGTCACAAACACCTGGAGCATAGATTTAATGACCCCGATGAGAATAAAGAAGAATTGTTTGGAATTGATATGATTTATGCCTCGGGACAAACTGTTGAAAGAAACAGTGAGGGGAATATGATCGTTCCTGTAATCAACCTTGAAGAATTTACCATCCAGCGATTTGAAGTGAATTGAACAGAAGAATCAGGACAGGTAGAACAATGAAATGCTCATCCACTATGATCCAAGGAATCCGAGCTGGTTTGCCCATCGCTCTGGGATATTTTCCAATTGCTATTGCATTTGGTGCCCTTGCCGGCCAGGCTCATCTGAATTGGAGTGAAGCGACCCTGATGTCAGTGATTGTATTCGCGGGAGCAAGTCAATTCGTGGGTGTGAGCATGTTGTTGGCAGGAGCAGGATCTGTACAGATCATTGCCACAACTTTTTTCTTGAATATGCGCCACTTGATAATGAGTCTGGCTGTAAATAACCAAATGAGGACATTTCCCCGGACCTCAAAATATCTTTTATCATTTTTTATCACTGACGAGACTTTTGCTCTGCTGACTCTTGGAAGCAAAGATCAAAATTCTGCTCTTCGGACACCAATTTATATGGCTGGTTTGATGCTGACAGCTTATATTGGATGGGTATCCGGAACAGTAGTTGGCGGATTGGGGGCAGGGTTTATACCTCCTGAGATCACCACTGCGATGACGGTGGGTCTATATGGTCTCTTTATCGGTTTGCTGGTACCCCCGGCTAAAAAATCTGTCCGGTTTGCTTTGATTGCCCTGGTGAGTATGCTGTTGAACTGGATATTAAGTCAGGTTCTTGATCAGGGATGGGCGATTGTCCTGGCAATGATCCTGGCAGCGGGATTGGGTATTCTCCTGATCAGGGAGGATGAATGAAGACAGTTTATTTGATTGCTGGTATGGCAGTGGTCACATATTTGCCAAGACTGCTCCCGGCCTTATTCCTGGATCGTTTTCGATTTCCAACCTGGTTTGAGAAATGGCTAAAGAGTATCCCGTATGCAGCGCTGGGAGCATTGATATTTCCTGGAATACTGCTTGTTAAGCAAGACCAGCCACTCCTGGGATTAGCCGGGGGAGTTGTGGCTTTAGTATTAGCGCTGCTTAACCTGCATGTCACACTGGTAATGGCTGGATCAATTCTAGTAGTTTATCTGCTTCAAACATTATTCTGGTAAATAATCCATTTTAATCTGGCAGATCATCAACCACCTGTTGTAGGTTTTTTTTATAATTCTGGAAAGCCTTCTGCCCTGGGCTGTAAACTGGATTTTGCTGATAGGTTTTTTCCTGGTAACATTTTTGAATTGATATAATTCTTGTATTGAAATATCAGGAGTACTTATAAGATGTTTGATAAGGGATTTAATGATTAATACATGTAAAAAGTACCTTAGTAAATTTTGTTTGGAAATCCCGGAAAGGCCTGTTGGCAGTGAAGGAAATCGCCTGGCTACCCGGAGATTTATGGAAATTGTCAAGGAATTTAATTGGAAGGTTGACCCAACAGGGTTTCAAGCTCTGGATTGGAATGAGGGCGGTGCTGAGTTAAGTGTTGAAGGGATAGAGTATGAAGTAAACCCGAGTCCATATTCGCTTGGATGTGAGCTGGAGTCTGAGCTTGCTGGGGCTGGGACACTTCATGACCTGGATCAGTTGGATTGTTCCGGCAAAGTCCTATTGCTTCATGGAGACCTTGCTAAAGAACAACTTATGCCCAAAAATTTTATATTCTTTAACCCTGAAGAACACCAACAGATCATTGCTTCCCTGGAAAAAAAGAATCCAGCTGCAATTATCTGCGCTACCAGCCGTAATGCCTCGTTGGCTGGAGGGGTATACCCTTTTCCCTTAATTGAGGATGGAGATTTTGATATCCCTTCTGTTTTTATGACCGAAGAGGAAGGGGTTAAATTGCTTTCAAATATTGGGAAACAAACCCGACTTATATCGCGGACTCGCCGCATACAGGGGATCGCTTACAATCTCATTGCCCGCAAGGGTGGCGCTTCCTCAAAAAGAATTGCCATTTCAGCTCATATTGACGCAAAAATAGGTACTCCGGGAGCAATTGATAACGCAACTGGAGTGATTGTGCTGCTTCTTCTGGCAGAACTGATGCGAGACTATAACGGAAAGTTTGCACTTGAACTTCTCCCGTTTAATGGGGAGGATTATTATGCTGCGCCTGGTCAGATGATTTACCTAGACCAAAACCAGGATCATTGGGATGACATTCTGCTCAATATCAATATTGATGGTGCCGGATATTATCTGGGAGAATCAGCTCTATCACCTTTTAACCTGCCCCTAGATATTCAGCAGGGTGTTGATAGTTTAATTCAAAACCATAAAGGTATTTCAGAGGGAATTCCCTGGGTTCAGGGAGACCACAGCATTTTCCTTCAACAGGGGATTCCTGCCATAGCATTTTCCTCACAATGGTTCATTCACAATATTGATTCCCAGGCTGTTACCCATACTCCTAAGGATCACCCTGGAATTGTTGATTGTGAGAAAGTGGTTGAGATAGCGAAAGCGATTCAAGAGTTAATAAACGGTATTGTGTCTTGATCGGGTGTGTGTATCCGATTCTCGGTATATAATTTAATATAACGAACTTATATTCATATATACTCAGGAATGGATGTAGATGACAGACAATATAGACGGCGAAAGGGATCTGGATCAATTATTGAGGAATATGGAACCAGTCCTTGAGGATGAAGAGCTGATTTTTTACAGCTTGCCATCACATGAAGCCGATGATTACCTTGCCATCAGCCGTGGATATTACGTTGAGCGAGAAGGAACCACCTTGATTTTAGGCAGGCACCTGGCAGACTTGAATAAATTAAATTACAATCTTGTTTTTCGAAGGATCACTCTCTCAGTTCACTCCAGTTTAGCAGCAGTTGGATTTCTGGCGAGGATAACTGAGGTGCTGGCAGCCCAGGGAATCAGTGTTAATGTGATCTCAGCTTATTATCACGATTATCTATACATCAAATCATCTGAAGCCGATGAAGCTTTGAAAACATTAAAACTCTGGCAGGATAAACTCTCTGATGAAGGTTGAGGATATTCAAGAAACAGGACCTTTCTATCCAAAAATATGGAGATAGTATGAAAAAATGGCAGTTGCTGATCCAGATCTTCTTTATTTTGGTTTTAATTGCGGCCGGGGTTTACCTGGTTACTTCCCTGCAGAACTCTATCGCTTCCCAACTATCCCCCGTACGCGAGATGACCGATAATCTTTCAACCCAGGTTGCCAGGGTTTTGAATCCAACACCAACCATTCTCCCGGATCCTGTAACGATAGTCCATGAGATCCGCAGCCTGGCCCGCCTGGAGACTATTAAGTTCAGCCTTGAAAAAATTATCACTGCTGAAACCCGCCAGGGAGCTTTTGAATGGCTGGTAGGAGATCGTTTGATCTTTGTTGCTCATGGAGAGGTTATTGCCGGCATTGATTTAAATAAATTGGATCCTGAAGATCTGCTTGTTCGAGATGGAGTGCTTTACGTCCAATTGCCGGAGGCGGAGATATTTGTGGTAGCGATCGATAACCAACAATCATATGTTTATGATCGTGAAACCGGATTATTTACTCACGGGGAAGTCAACCTGGAAACAGAAGCCCGTCGGGCTGCCGAAATTGAAATTGAGAGTAGCGCTCTTGAAGATGGCATCCTGGATCTTGCAGCCCAAAATGCAGAGTCATTCCTGGATCGGCTTTTCAGAGATTTGGGTTTCCCAGAAGTGATTTTTGAATAATATACTTTTCAGGAAAATAACAAAAACGCATCCGTAGGGCTGAAACCGGATGCGTTTTTTCTAAAAAAGGGACAGGGTCCTTAAAAGGATCCGGTCCCTTCATCGTTCAGTTTAGAAACCTTTTAAGTAGGTGGCCAGAGCTAAGATCACAAAAGCAGCCACGACCAGCCAGAAAGCAAATCCGGACAGGACAGGAATAGCTACAAAATTAGCAATAATACCGACCGCGCCAATGACAATGGCGACCCACCAGGTGGTTTTTTTAGGGGCATTTAATCTCATCAGATTTCTCCTATTTATAAACAACAATTCCAATTTATTAGTTCAGCCCTCAAATCAGTGCGAGAGTATACAGGATATGACCCTGCCTGTCAATATCGATAATTAAGTTCATAACAAACGATATTATTTGGGATATTGATCTTCATT
>CAYUXO010000019.1:22284-36274 GCA_964448865.1 uncultured Anaerolineales bacterium | reverse complement strand
ATAGACTTAACCGCTATACTTTAGAAGGAGAACATCATGTTCCAAGTACAAAATCAAGAGCTTAGACCTCAAATCACTGCTCACCTCGCCCAAACTATGTCACTCCTGCAAATGCCTTCTACTGAGATCAGGCAGAAAATCCGCACGGAACTGGCTAATAACCCTGCCCTGGAAATAGTCGAAGACAGCCGCTGCCCCAGCTGCGGTAGAACATTGGCAGCGCCAGGCCCTTGCCCTGTTTGCAGCCAACCGTTTGATACCCAGGTTGATGAGCCAATTGTTTTTATCTCCTCACCTGAAGATTTTCCAACTCAGTTCAGCAAGAATGGCAGCACAAGATCCACCTCCGATGTTTCCTATGACAGCCTGGCAGCCGTTGTAGAGGATTTGCCATCCTTTGTTCTGCGCCAGATTGCACCAGAAATTGATGAGGACGAAAGATTAATTGCCGCTCATATTCTCAACAATCTCAATGAAGATGGATTACTGACAATTCCCCTGGAGGAAATCAGTCAGTATTACCATGTTCCCCTCTCTCGTGTAACCCGGGTAGCGGATATTATCAAGCGCGCTGAGCCCACCGGCGTAGGTGCCTCTTCTCCCAAAGAAGCTCTGTTAATCCAGCTAAGTTTGCTTCGGGAAGATACAAAAGTTCCTTATCTGGCTGAGGAAGCAATCCGGATCGGCTTAAAAGATCTCAGTAAACACAGTTACAAGAATTTAGCCAGGGAACTCAACACCTCCCAGGAACATGCCCAAGAAATTGCTGAATTCATCCGCGCTAACCTAAATCCTTATCCCGGCCGGGCTTTCTGGGGTGATCACCGCCAACCCACTGAAAATCAGACCCGGGCATACCATCAACCGGATATCATACTCAAAGATATTGATAACTCACCCCATCACAGGATCATGGTTGAAATCATCAGTCCTTACAGGGGATCTCTGCGCATCAATCCTCTCTTTCGCCAGGCACAGAAACAAGCCCCGGAAGAAAAAAGTGAAGCCTGGGCCAAGGATATTGAACAAGCCTCTCTTTTGATTAAATGCCTCCAGCAGCGCAACCATACCATGGAACAGTTAATGACTGAGCTTGTTAAAGAACAGCGCAAGTATATTCTCAGCGGAGATCCAGCAAATATACAGCCTCAAACACAAGCTGAAATGTCTGTGCTTTTGGGAGTTCATGAATCCACCATTTCAAGAGCTGTCTCAGATAAATCAGTCCAGCTTCCAAACAGGAAAATCATCCCCTTGAAACAGTTTTTTGATCGCAGTCTTCCCATTCGAACAACGCTGCTCCGGTTGGTTGAAAACGAGGAAACTCCTTTAACTGACACTGAGCTTAAAGAGGAATTATCCCTCGCCGGTTATAATATAGCGCGAAGAACTGTCGCAAAGTACCGGGCAATGGAAGGAATATTATCTTCTCGTTTACGCCTTAAAGTTTAGAGATCAGGAGTTCATTGATTGCAAATTCATCCAGATCATCAACCGAGACCGAATTGATCACCTCAGAAATAAATCAGCTTCTGGATATATCTCCGGATCCTTCTATTCTGGTATCCAATTCAGATTTGTCTATCCTGGCTGCGAACGCTGCTATGGCGGAACTATCCGGCTATACCAGGAGAGAGCTGCTTACCCTTCGACTGAAAACTCTGTTACCCGAACTTTCGGCGATCCAGGAAAACGAAATAGCAAATTTAGAACTCCACAGCACCCAGGGGCACAAGATTGATCTAATCTCCCGCCGCAAACAGAAGATCAACACACATCTTCAAGCAAAAACCCTCGGGAACAATCGGCGGCTTTCAGTGTACCGCCTTACTCCCCTGAATAAACCCCTCTCAAAGAAACATTCCCCTGAACAGGAAACCAGCCGGATGAATGCAATCCTCCGGCTATTAAAAGTTTTTTACCAGCCGGATCTCGAATCTGCCCTGGATATAATCATTCAAGTTGGCAAGGACATCTTAGGCGCGGAATCACTGGGGATATACAAAATAGATTCTAACCACCCCCAGCTCAAATCAGTCCAGCTGGACAACCCAAATGGATTTTTACCTGAAACGATCTCAACAGCTGACTTTTTTTCCCATTATAAAGAAAGCCATTTTTCTCCCCCCTTCAAGCCCCCGCTGTCTCCCTTGATGGAGCGAGCGGCAGAAAAAGGCTCTTCCTTTGTTATCTCGTCACCACTTGATGACACCAATGCTATCAGTGGATTGATTGTTGCCATGGGTCCAGATGAACGGGTCCCGCCGGATCGACAGAGTTCACTTGAGGCAATGAAACTGCTTGTTTCTGCCACAGAAGGAGTATTCAACAACTTCATTCTTAAATCAAATCTTAACGATAGACTGACCAGAACAACACTTA
Organism: uncultured Anaerolineales bacterium; assembly: GCA_964448865.1. Lineage (GTDB taxonomy): Bacteria > Chloroflexota > Anaerolineae > Anaerolineales > UBA11858 > B10-G9. Next base: position 33,892 of record CAYUXO010000019.1, on the reverse strand, counting down.
AGAAAGCTATTGGCGACACCATTAAAAAATATATGCCGGAGGGTATCCTTTACCTCAATCCAGATCTATCTATCCAGCAGGTAAATCCTTCCGCTGAACAAATTCTTGGTTATGCCGAGCAGGAAGTGATTGACAGGCATATCGATGATGTCATCATTGGTACTGACCGTTTGACTCCAGCTCTGCAGGACGCGCTGGAGAATGTTCCCACCCATGATCTTGGACAGCTGGAAATCCACCATCGTGACGGCAGTGTATTTCCAGCCCTGATCATGACCTTTCCGGTCTCCAGTCCAGGCTCTAAAGAAGTCCAGGGCATATTGATATTCGTTCAGGATATAAGCAAGGAAGAAAAGGTACGCATACAGACCCAGCAGCTGGAGCGGCGAGCACTGGTTGGTCAAATGAATGCAATATATACCCACGAAATCCGCAACCCGATAAATAATATTTCGTCTGGAATACAACTTCTGGATAAGATCCTCCCGGACGATTTTAAGCAGCGGGATGTCTTAAAGGGAATCAACGATGATTGTGATCGGTTGACCCATATCGTTGATACTGTTTTAACTTTTTCCAAATCCCAAAGTTATCATAGGGCGCCAATTGATCTGCCAGCCTTGATAGGCCAGATCCTTAACCGCTGGGTTCCACGCATGAAGAGAACATCCGTATCCCATGTATTAAAGGTAGAAGACGGCCTATCGAAAGTACCTGGGGATGATCGGGCCCTCGGACAGGTCTTTAACAATCTAATAAGCAATGCCGTTCGGGCAATGGAAGAAACCGAAGGAGGTGTTCTGTCTATCCGGCTGAAACCGATCCAGAAAGCTTCCGGTTCACCAGGAGTCCAGATAGATGTATTGGACACCGGCCCGGGCATTCCCGAGGAGGTTCAGAATCGCATATTCGAACCGTTCTTTACCACCAAAACTGATGGAACCGGCCTGGGACTCTCTATAACCAAACAAATCATAACTATGCATGAGGGCACTATCACATTGGTACCCCTTCCGGAAGGGACTTCCTTTCAAATTATCCTTCCCGGGATTAATCAGGAGGATTTGCAAGAATGACAGCAACCATTCTACTCGTTGATGATGAAAAAAATGCCAGAAACAATATCGGCAAATACCTCGAATCTGAAGGTTATGAAGTCCTCCTTGCAGCTGATCTAAAAACAGCCCGGAAACATCTTGCCGCCCAGGAAGCAGATATTGTGCTTCTGGACGTTCAACTGCCGGATGGGTATGGCCCGGACCTTCTGGCAGAAACTGCCCAGCTCCCCAACCGCCCGCCTATTATCATGATCACTGCCCATGGAAAAATTGATATGGCCGTAGAAGCCATGAAAAATGGCGCCCATGATTTTATCCAGAAGCCCATTAAATTTGAACGGCTGGAGGCGAGCATAAAACGAGCCCAGGATATCGTTGAAATGCGGGAAGAGTTAAACCACTACAGGAAAACTCAGCGGGAAGCGCTTGATTCAATTGTGATTAATTCAAAAGTCATGAAGGATGTATTCACAGAAGCCCAACGAGCTGCAAAACATTCAACATCTATTCTGATCTCTGGCGAAACAGGTACAGGGAAAGAAGTTCTGGCCAGAGCTATTCACAGGATGGGACCCCGGGCTGATAAACCATTTATAGATATCAATTGTGCCGCAGTCCAGAACACCATGCTTGAATCTGAGTTATTTGGTTATGAAGCCGGAGCGTTCACAGGAGCGCAAAAAAGAAAGCGGGGATTGATAGAAGTCGCCGACGAAGGAATACTTTTCCTGGATGAAATTTCAACGATGTCATCAGATATGCAGGCAAAAATATTGCGGGCATTAGAGGAACGCTCATTCCGCCGGGTTGGCAGCACAACTTCTATCCAGGTAGATGTCCAGGTACTGGCCGCATCCAATAGAAACCTTCCCGAGCTAATGGAAAAAGGTGAATTCCGGGAAGATTTATTCTATAGATTAAAAGTGATCAATATTGATATCCCTCCCCTCAGGGACCATCCAGAGGATATTCCGGGATTGGCAGGACATTTTATCAAAAAAAATAACCCAAAAATGGGTTTAAATATTGAAAACATGACACCGGGAGCACTGGATTTGCTGAAAAAGTATTCCTGGCCAGGTAATATTCGTGAGCTAAGAAACGTCATAGAAAGAGCGATGATCTTCTGTGATGAAGCTACCATCGATATCAATCACCTTCCAGCTGAACTGAAAGGCTGATTTATTGGTTTTTAACGGTAAGTGAGGAGTACAATAGAATAATGGCGAAACAAGGATTTATAGCTTTAATATTAAGCCTGGTAATCGTAATTGTTCCTACTACGGTAAGTGCAGAGGGCATTGAGGACGATTTGCTCCCCCTCTGCCTGCCCGATATGTATTTTGATCCAACCCAGGATTGCATCCCCCTTGGCCCAACAGCCTACATGCTGGATATGGCGGAGCTGGGAATTACATTCCCGGAAACCCCCCTTCCCATCCAAGATCCAGACCCGTCCCTGTCAGAACTACAATATACTTATGCCTATGTGACCTCTAACAGGGCTCCGATCTTCGAAACCCTTAATGATGCAATAAAAAATAACAAAGGAAAGATTGTCCGCTGGATCACTCCCGGGTTTAATTATGTTTCCATATCCCAAACCCTATATACCCAGGGAAAGTATTATCACTATACAGATGTCGGCTGGATGTTAGGGAAAGATGTCGCAATTACAACTGTACCTGTCTTTCAAGGAGTTGAATTTACAGAAACCCCTGAGCATTCTTTCGGCTGGGTATTATCAATGTTTGCCCCGGGAGGGATTGCAGAAACAAAACGTACGCCTGGATACGAAAATGACGACTATACCGGGCGTTATCTGGAACACTTACAGATGGTGCAAATCTACGATATTAAAACAATAGACGAATGGGACTGGTACCTGGTTGGTCCGGATGAATGGGTCATCCAAAGAACAATAGCCATGGTAACTCCACGATCTGGACCTCCAGAAGGCATGACCTGGGATCGTTGGATCGAGGTTAACCTTTACGAACAAACAATAGTTGTTTATGAGGACCGAGAATTGGTCTTTTCGACTGTTGTTGCCACCGGAGTAAATCCCTTTTTTACCTATCCGGGTATATTCAGAATTGAAGAAAAGATCGATCTGACCCGCATGCGGTGGCTGACAGATCCCTCAAATGCCTACAACCTGGAGAGTGTACCCTGGACAATGTATTTTGATGAAGCCCGAGCTTTTCATGGAGCTTACTGGAGAGCTAATCTGGGCTATCCCCAATCTCATGGCTGCATTAATATGTCCGTTGGAGATTCCCACTGGTTATATAATTGGGCAAATCTAGGTGACCGGGTTTATGTATATGATCCTTCTGGTAAAACCCCTCGTTCTGAAGCCGATCGGTAAATGAACAGAGAATATTCAAAAAAAAGAGGCTGCCTTTTCAGCCAGCCTCTTTTTTCTACCCCAAAATATATTTTTACAATTACTATAGAATAATTATCACTGCCTAGGGTAGATTGTCTATGAGGTTGCTGTAAACGTTGCCTAGCCCTTCACCAAAAACTGTCAGAACAATTATCAGAGCCAATGCTACCAGCAACAGGATCAGGGAGTATTCTACCAATCCCTGACCAAATTCACTGTCCATAACAAACCTCCTCGCTTAATCAACTCGTACGCCAAATCCCTTGAGGTAATTCCCTTCGGGAAAGTTCAAGTTGCTTGAGTGGTCCGCACTCTGTCCCATATGTAGCTGTATTCTAGCATTAACTCCTGCATCCTGGGCAGCACCTGACAAAATTCTAAGGAAGAATTCCCGGGTGATCCCTCCGGAACAGGAGAAGGTCGCCAGCAAACCTCCTGGGTTTAGAAGTTTAAACGCCAATAAATTGATATCCTTATAGCCCCTGGCCGCCCGATCTACATGGGAGGCTGTGGGCGCAAACTTTGGCGGATCCAGAATGATGACGTCAAAGCTTTTTGCTTGATCCCGGAATTTCCTTAGTACCTTAAAGACATCCCCCTGATGAGTTATTACCCGATCTAAATCCAGCTGGTTTTCTTTGATGTGTTTTTTGGCTAAGGTCAGGGCAGCGTCTGATTCATCAACCAGCGTGACGCTCTTTGCGTTATTCTTTAATGCATGCATTGAAAATCCCCCAGAATAGGAGAAACAATCCAACACTGTTTTCTGGCTGCATAATTCTCCAATTACTGCCCGGTTCTCACGTTGATCCAGGTAATAACCTGTTTTATGACCATTTACCACATCAATCCAATATTTGATTGAGTTTTCCTCAATCTCCACCAGACTTGCCGGTTCTGGACCAGAGAGAGTTCCAGATCTGAGAGGCAAACCTTCCAATTTTCTTACCTGGACATCAGAACGCTCATATATTGTTCTGCAGTCAGTTTCTTCAGCCAGAATTTGGACTATATCGTCCTTCCAGAATTCAGCTCCGCTGCTCAAGAACTGAAGAACCAGCACATCGCCATATTGATCGGCAATCAACCCCGGCAGGCCATCCGATTCACCATGGATAAGGCGCTTCATAGGATATACATAACCAATTCTTCGCCGGTATTCCAGGGCACTTAATATCAATGTCCGAAAATAATCCTGTGTGATTTCCTGATCTTGAGCCCAGCTCCAGATCCTGACTCTGATCTGGGACTCCGGGCTATAGGCCCCCCATGCTAAAAAATCGCCATCTGAATCTACAACCATTACTGTTTCACCTGAAAATGGCTCTCCTTCGAGCTGTTTTATCGCTCCGGAAAATATCCAGGGGTGATAATGTGTAACGGGTTTTTCCCGACCTCTTTTCAGATAAAGCTTTTTAATTTTAGTCAGCTTAGACCCCCTCTCTGCCAGAAGCGCCCTCAGCCATCAAATCAATAAAATCCTTCTCAGAAAGGATCATTATTCCCAGCTGCTGGGCTTTGTCTAATTTCGAACCAGGATCCTCACCAACCAATACATAATCTGTCTTGGAACTCACCGAGCCTATTACTCGCCCTCCCTGGGATTGGATCAGATCTTTTGCTTCAGTCCGAGAATATCCTGACAATTTTCCTGTGATTACAAAACTTTTCCCATCGAAAGGAAGGAATTCTATTTCTGCTTGATCCAATATTTTTTGAGTGGGCCAGACGCCTGATTTTTTCAGCTCGTTGAGCACTTTCTGATTATTGGACTGCTTGAACCAGTCCAGGATCCCCTGGGCGATGTTCGGACCAATTCCCGGTATTTTTTCCAGGTCCACCAGTGATGCACTGCCAAGTTTATCCAAATCACCAAAAGTGCCTGCCAGAATGCTGGCAACAACTTCACCTACCCCTCTGATCCCCAGGGCAGTTATTAATCGGTCCAATGAACTCGTTTTGGATTTTTCAATGGCTGCTAATAAATTATCGACTTTCTTCTCTCCAAATCCTTCCAAGCTTAGCAAGGCCTCTTTTTCTAATTTATAAAGATCACTAACATTCCAAATCAAACCGTCAGACTTAAGCTGTTCGACGATCTTGATACCCAGTCCAACTATATCCATGGCTGGGCGTGATACATAATGTTCAATATTTCTGATCAACTGGGCTTCACAACTCGAGTTAACACAATACCAGGCAACCTCTTCATCTATATTTTCTACAGGCTCCCTGCAAACTGGACAAATTTGTGGCGGTGTATAAACTTTTTCCTGACCCGATCTGTCATCAACAACAGGCCCAATCACATACGGAATTACCTCCCCTGCTCTTTTGATCATGACCCGATCGCCTTCCCGGATATCTTTCTCAGCAATGAAATCAAAATTATGTAAAGTTGCTTGTTTAACTGTTACCCCACTTATTTCAACCGGCTGGAGAACTGCATATGGTGTCAGCACACCAGTTCTACCAACATTCACTTTGATCTCGTCCAACCTGGTTGTCACAACCTGAGCAGGGAACTTATAGGCAATAGCTCCCCGGGGCGCTTTCCCCACCACACCAAGTGACTCTGCCAGGTTGTGATCATTAACTTTAATTACGACACCATCAATTTCGTAATCAAGATCTCTACGAAGATTTTCCCATTTTTCAAGTTTTTGGATAACCTGACCTAAATCAGAACAATGGTCGTGATCTGGAACTGGAAACCCCAACTTTTTCATATATTCAAGGGATTCACACTGTGTTGCTGGCATAAGATCAGAACTGGAAACGATTTGATAAACCAGCAATGTAAGGGGGCGGCGGGCTGTTAATGAGGAATCCAGCTGTCTTAATGAACCAGCGGCGGTGTTTCGGGGATTGACATAAGTTCTTTCTCCGGCTTCCTCCAGTTCTCTATTTAATTTTTCAAAATCGGATATTCGGATAAAGGCCTCACCACGGACAACTAATTGGCGGGGCGGTTGAGGGTCACCAGCTTTTGGAGGTATACGGAGCGGCAGACTGCGAATCGTCCGAAGATTTTCGGTTATCACTTCACCTACTTCACTATTCCCCCTGGTGGCGCCGCGCATGAAAATACCGTTTTCATAATGAAGCACAACAGTTAGACCATCCAATTTAGGTTCAACAGAAAACTCAGACTGGGCAGCTCTGCTATCTAATTTTTTAATTCTTTCCTGCCAAGACCTCAATTCATCAACTGAAAAGGCGTTATCCAGGCTCAATATCGGGCGGGGATGTTCTAAACGGGGGAATGCATCAGCTGGTTGAGATCCAGCCCGTTGAGTGGGAGAATCTGGAGTCTTCAACTGGGGATATTTCTCTTCCAATTCTAACAACTCCCGGAATAGTTTGTCCCATTCAAAATCGCTGATTTTGGGATCGTTCAAGATATAGTAGCGATAATTGTGGAAACGCAAGAATTCCTGGAGTTCTTTCAGACGTTCATGTTCATTATTATGAGCCATAAACACAATTATAGCGTATATTTAATCAGGTGAATTACGATGACCTTTGAGGTGAATAAACTACCAAATATTATCGGGGCAGAATGGGGATATTGGTATAATACCCTTGAGGTTAAAAGATAATATTATTCTTTTCGAATAATAACTTTTCCAACTTCTGACTAATAAGTCCTGGTTAAGTGCCAACCAACTACTTACAAATTGAGGAGTGATCATGTCTGCTGGAAAAATCATTGGTTATATCTTTGCAGCCATTGCAATTTTTTTCGGTGTAATTTTTATCTGGGGAGCTTTCAGCCCTGAGGGTCAACCAACCTGGTTGATTGTTGGAGGATTCAGTGCCCTGATTGGTTTCGGGGTGATCTGGTTTATCGGTAGTAAATCCAAAACTGAAAATCAGGAAGTCACTTATCAGATTGATTTATCCGGAGATGTTAATTTAGACACATTAACCTGCCGGTCCTGCGGCGGTCAATTAAGCCCGGAACATATTTCGATGGTAGCTGGAGCTCCGGTTGTCGAATGTCCATTCTGTGGAACAAGCTATCAGCTCACCGAAGAACCAAAATGGTGACCAAATCGAGGACTTCCATGAAAAGATCCATCTTATTTCTTCTACTGATCATCCTTTTCCTCCTTCCCAACTCTGCCCTGGCCCAAAGTTATTATTTCAGTTTGGACAAAGAAACTGTGCATGTCTATTGGGAGGCAGATGGCTCAATGGATTTGATTTATGAGTTTGTTTTCACGAATCAACCTGAGGGACATGCGATCGAATATGTTGATGTCGGCTTGCCAAACTATAACTACTCGGACAGCAATATCAGCGCCGATGTTAATGGCCAGGCGATCACTTACATCTCCAGCTCTGGCTACGAAGGTTCTGGGTCCGGAGTTGCGGTCGGGTTAGGTGTTAATTCCATTCCACCCGGAGGACGGGGTGTTGTGAGGGTCTTTATCGATGGTATCGAAGATGTCTTATTTCCTGATACAGAAGCTGACGATTATGCCAGCGCCGTGTTTGTACCCAGCTACTTTGGATCTGCGTATGTCACTGGCACAACGGATATTACTGTCACATTCCACCTGCCTCCCGGGATCGAACCAGACGAACCACGCTGGCACAATGCACCCAGCGGATTTACAAGCTCCCCAATAACCGGCAGGGATACTCTAGGTCAGATAACTTACACCTGGCGGAATCCAGCAGCTGACCCATCTGACCAGTATAAGTTTGGAGCCTCATTTCCTTCAAATTATGTGCCTGCAGCGGCTATATCCAAACCAAGCATTTGGCAGAAATTGGGCATTCAACCAGAAGTTGTCACGGCAATACTTTGTGTAGGTGGTTTTTTCTTGTTCTTCATTTTGATCATTGTTGTTTCAGTTTCTAGCAGCAAAAAACGGAAATTAAAATATTTGCCTCCTAAAATTCGCATTGAAGGTCACGGTATCAAACGCGGCTTAACCGCGATCGAGGCAGCAATTTTACTTGAGAGACCGGCTGATAAGATCTTCACCATGATCTTGTTTTCACTTCTTCAAAAGGAAGCTGCGGTGGTCCTCAACCAGGATCCACTAAAACTTGAGTTCAGTGATCCAGTTCCCGAAAAACTCAGAAAATATGAAAAACAATTTATAGAAGCCTTTAAATTTGAATCCGGGAGAGTACGAAAAACCGCCTTGCAAGACCTGATGATCAGTTTGATCAAAAGTGTAGGAAAGAAAATGGAAGGTTTCAGCCACAAGGAATCTGTCCGCTATTACGAAGATATTATCAAACGTGCCTGGAAGCAGGTTGAAGATGCGGATACACCGGAAGTCAAGAGCGAAAAATTCAACGACCATATGGGATGGACCATGCTGGACAGGGATTTTGAAGACAAAACCCAGAACGTGTTCCGGAGGGGACCTGTTTATGTTCCGATCTGGTGGAACAGATATGATCCATCATTTAACACACCAAGAACTGCCGGCACCGGTGGTAAGATATCCAGCCCCAGCCGTCCCAGTGGTGGTGCAGCTTTGCCTAACTTGCCTGGTGGAGAATTTGCAGCCACCATGGCGACAGGAATATCCAATTTTTCAAGCGATATGGTCGGAAACATAACAGATTTCACAAGCAGGATTACTCAAAAGACCAACCCGGTCCCCAAACCTACCAGCTCTTCTGGGCGAAGCGGTGGTTGGTCAAGCGGCGGGGGCAGTTCCTGTGCCTGTGCCTGCGCGGGATGCGCCTGCGCCTGCGCTGGTGGCGGCCGCTAATAACCATGATAATCAACAAGAAGAAAATCCCCGGTCTCAAACTGGGGTTCAGATTTGCGGACAAGGGTGCAAATTTGGATCCAGGTCTTTACCATTTCCGAAAAAATGACCGGGATAACAACTCAAGATTACATCTGCGAATTGACCCGGATGGAAGTGGAACGCTGGTGATCAATGCCAGTTCAATTCTCCATCTGAATCCTACTGCAGCCCTGATCACCTATTTCCATCTGGAGGGATATCCACCCCTCCAGATCAAAAATGAAATTGATCAGGTATTTGACCACCTTAATGAAGAAATTGATAGAGATATTCGATTAATAACTCAGGACCTGGATGGTTTTATAAACGCCAACGGCAAGCCGGTGATAACTCAATCGGGAGTGGAAATTAATACACCATTCAGCCGGCATCCCACAGCTCCTTATCGAATGGATCTGGCCATCACCTACCGATGTAACAACGATTGTCCTCATTGTTATAACGCCAGATCGCGATCATATCCCGAATTATCAACCGGTGAATGGAAAAAAATCATCGACCGCCTCTGGGATCTCAGGATCCCTCATTTGATCTTTACTGGCGGCGAACCGACTCTTCGAGAGGATTTAGTTGATTTGATCGCCTATGGGGAATTTAAAGGACAAATCACCGGTTTAAACACAAATGGCCGGAGACTATCTGATCCAACTTATGTCGAAAGCCTGGTGAATGCTGGATTGGATCATGTTCAAATCACAGTTGAATCCCATGATCCAGAAATCCATGACGAGATGGTAAATAGCTCCGGCGCCTGGAAACAAACCATTGCAGGAGTGAAGAACGCCCTGGCAAGTCAATTGTATGTTATGACAAACACCACCATGCTGAAGAACAATCAGGATAGCTTGAGCGATACCCTCGACTTCCTAAGTGAGCTTGGCGTGCCAACAATTGGCTTAAACGCCTTGATATATTCAGGCAGGGGAAAAAATGTTGGCACCGGATTACCAGAGGAAGATCTGACACCATTATTAAAAATCGCCCAGAGAAAAACCGGGCAATCCGGACAGAAATTGATTTGGTACACTCCAACGCTTTACTGCCATTTCAATCCCCTGGAAATGGATTTGGGGATAAAGGGCTGTACTGCCGCTCTCTATAATATGTGCATCGAGCCTGATGGATGCGTTATTCCCTGCCAGTCTTATTATCACCAATTGGGAAACATCCTTAAGAACTCCTGGAAATCCATCTGGGAGCATGATCTTGCTCTGCAACTGCGTACCCGATCAAATATTCCAGGAGAGTGCCAGGCCTGCAGTTTACTGGAAGAGTGCGGAGCAGGATGTCCTTTATCATACGTCGATCAGCCCAGAATAGTTGAACCTTATATTCCACCACCAGCTTGAAATAGATTCAATTAGGTCATCACATGGCAAATATCATAACAATCGCGCGATTTCCTCTAATTCTCATCTATTTGCTAATTCTCTATTATGGGAATATAACCGCCCTGTATTGGAATGTTCCCATAGTCATTGTGATCTTTTTATTGGATACTGTTGATGGGTGGGTGGCTAGAAAAAGGGGAGAAAGCTCGCTTCTGGGAAGTGTCCTGGATATAGCCACAGACCGAACCCTGGAGTATATGTTATGGATTGTATATGCCCACCTGAGATTGATACCGGTCACAGTTCCATTAATTGTAATTGCCCGGGGTGTTACAGTTGATGCTGTCCGTGCGGTGGGGATGAAAAGCGGCTCAAGTGCCTTTGAGCAAGTCAAGTTCCCCTGGAGTCGATTTTTGGTAGGTTCTCGTTTTATGCGGGCATTTTATGGAATTGTAAAGGGGACTGCTGCCGCTATTCTCACCCTTGCTTTTCCTCTACTGATATTAGAATCCAGTTGGAGTAATGCCATTTATGCTGCTGGATTATTTTTAACATGGATCAGTGTGATCACCTGTTTGTTAAGGGGAGTACCGGTAATAATCGAGGGCTTCCAATCATTTTCCAGAGAAGGCAAAAATAATCAGTAACCAGACCAAATCACAAGTTTTCAAGATTAACTATGGCTCGAAGCGACTTTTTAAACAGTAAATTATCAGTCCAGATCTCAATCCTGATCGGAAAATACCTGCCTAAAAAGATTGGTTATGGCATCGGCCGAAATATTGGATCATTAATCGCGTCGTTTAAGAATTTAGAAATAAGTCAGGCTATCAGGGCAAATCAATATATTGCTAATGGCTTAATTAACTCTTCTGAAGAGCTGGTTGAGAAATCTAAACAGGTTCTAACCCATGCCGGGAAGTGTTATGTAGATCTATACCAGTTCTATAACCAGCCTGAGATTTTGGATACTTTTGTGCCTCTCACACAATCGATGAAGGACTTTATTGATATTACCCAACAAAAACAAGGTTATATGGT
>CAYUXO010000019.1:0-22184 GCA_964448865.1 uncultured Anaerolineales bacterium | reverse complement strand
CCCGTCCCAGGTAGAAAGAAACGGCACTATGTTAAATTCTTTGACAGACCGAGTCCACTGCCAATAGGTTACATTACTACCGCCCTGGCAGCTGATGTGCCAGTTATTGTCGTATCTGCAATCATGGAGCCTGATGGAAGTTATGGATTCAGATGTTCTGAGCCCATTGAACTCAAAAAATATCATACTAAACTCGACGATATCAGACTGAATGCTGAACGAGTACTTGTGAAAGTTGAGGAATTCATCAAGCTTGCTCCTGAACAATGGTTAATGTATTACCCGGTCTGGCCAGATATTCTAAAAGAGGGTCTATGATCTATCAGTTGATCGGTTTAGCTCTCTTCCTGACTGGCTGCGCCCATTTATTAAAATGGACTGACACCACTGACTTTAATATTGTGCAAACACTTCAGGAATATATCAACAAAAAAATACCAATAAAAATATTTAAAGAGATCTGGTTTTTAGGCAGGACAACCTTCGCAGTTATTATCTTGTTCCTGATAATTTCCTTCAATATAAAACTTGGTTTTACTGCTGCCGCTGTTTTTCTGGTTATTGTCGGGATAGAACAGCTGGTAAAACAGGCCGTTAACCGCAAACGCCCGTTTGAGGTACATCAATCTATACTAATGCTTCAACCGCAAGAACCAATTGATGCATCCTTCCCCAGTGGTGATACGCTAAGGATCTGGTTTCTGGCGATGATCCTACCTATTGCTGCCGGAAACAGCACCTATATGCTTCTGGCAATGATAACGATCGCTCTTTTTGTGTCTTTGGGCAGAATTGCCATGGGTGTCCATTACTTAACTGACATCCTGGCAGGGGCTGGTTTGGGTATCCTAGGAGCCGGCACAACTATTTGGCTCTGGCACATATTCAATTTGTTATAAGTAATAAGATAGATGTAGGAGATAACATGAATTTTTCTGAATTGATCCACAAACGCTTCAGCTGCCGACACTATTCTCCAGAACCAATCGAGGAAGAAAAGATCAACCAGGTACTGGAAGCTGCCCGGTTGGCACCAACCGCAGCAAATCGTCAGCCATTTCAAATAATCGTGATCCAAACCGAGAAGCATGACGCTGAAGACCTGCTAAGAATATATCCCAAAGATTGGTTCATTCAACCTCCCATCATCCTGTGTGTTTGCAGCTTGCCCGACCAAGCTTGGTACAGAAAAAAATTTGATGGTCAGAACTACTCTACAGTTGATGTTGCGATCGTGGTTGATCATATCACTTTACAGGCAGCTGATATTGGTCTGGGGACCTGCTGGGTTGGAGATTTTGACCCTCAAGCTGCCCGGGATTATTTAAAATTACCAGAGTATGTTGACCCAATTGCTTTTACCCCCCTTGGTTATCCCCTGGACGTACCAAAGGCAAAAACAAGAAAAAAACTGGAAGACCTGATCCGCCATAATACATGGTGATATAACTAATATTTAGAATAGATGATAACGGGGATAATACTTCCCTGATTGGAGCAGGCCATGAGTAATTTGATCAGCAGGATCACAAGTTTGTTCAAACCAATTGAACTTATACCTGCGGGCATATATCATTACCAAACTCCTACCTCAGCTGAAATTCAATACCGGCTGCATTTGAGGATAGATGATCAGGGTGAAGGGTTATTGATCATAAACGCCTCAACGGTTCTTCACCTGAATCAAACAGCAACCGAGTATGCTTATCATTTGATCAATAACAAAACATCTGAACAAGCCGCGAAAACCATCTCGGAGCGTTACCAGATCAACCAAAATGATGCCCGGCAGGATTTTATTGACCTGAAGGATAAAATCCATACCATTCTTGAAGTTCCCGATCTAGACCCAGTCAGTTTTCTGGATATCTCCAGGGATGATCCCTATAGTGGAACTCTGGGTGCTCCTTACCGTCTGGATTGTGCCCTAACTTACCAGCTTCCCCAAAATACCGATCCGGAGTTGGCTCCAACCCGCAGAGTGGAGAGAGAATTATCTACTGAGGAATGGCAGATAATTATCAATCGCGCCTGGCAGGCAGGAGTTCCCCATTTGATATTTACAGGCGGAGAACCGACTCTCCGGGAAGATCTAATTGAGCTAATAAAAATTGCAGAGGACAATGGACAGATCACCGGACTGCTAACTGATGGTTATAAATTACAGCTGCCAGATTTCAGGCAAGCACTTCTTGAAAGCGGACTAGATCATTTACTATTCGCGCTTTCCCCTCTTGATGAGAATTCGTGGACTGCTCTCAAAGCTATCCTCGATGAGGATATATATACAACTGTACACCTCACCATCACACAGGATTTAGTGCCAGGTCTAAGCAAGATCATTGGCAAATGCCAAGAATACGGCGCTAATGCCATGTCCCTGTCCATCAGTGATCCTAATGATCGAGGACTCAAGGTGGCTCTTATAACTGCCCAGACCCTGGTCGCTGAAGCTGATCTGCCTTTAAAATGGGATCTTCCTGTCCCATACTCACAACACAATCCCATCAGCCTGGAATTGGATCGCAATCAGGATGCATCCCGCGGATCGGGTAAAGCCTGGTTTTATGTTGAACCTGATGGAGATGTGTTACCAGAACAGGGAGTCAATGAAGTGCTTGGCAATCTGCTCGATGATAATTGGATGAACGCCTGGAAGTAAGCTGAGGGAAATACAATATGCCCCTCTCATTACAGGAATGGCACGATCGATTCACAATACAGGCTCAGTGGACAAAAGCACTGCGCCTGTATTTTTTTGATCTGTTTAGAACCCATTCATCGGATAAGATCCTTGATATGGGCTGTGGAACTGGTTCCCTGCTTCAAGACCTGCAGTCTCTTTCTCCTGCTGAGATCTACGGTGCAGACATATCCCTGGATCATTTGCAGCTCGCTCTTACAGAATCACCAGAGAGCAAATTAGTCGGGGCAAATGTTCACCAGCTTCCCTTTCCTGGTAATACTTTTAATATTGTCCTGACCCATTATTTCCTGATGTGGATTGCAGACCCATTATCTGCTCTCAGAGAGATGACCAGAGTGATGAAAGATGGAGGATACTTGATCTGTTTCGCAGAACCTGACTATGGAGGCAGATTAGATTTTCCACCTGAATTTGATCCACTCAAGGATTACCAAATCAACGGTTTAATAAAGGCAGGAGCGGATCCCAGAATGGGAAGTAAACTTAAAAGCCTTTTCCACTCGGCCGGATTAGATGATATTCAATACGGGGTTTATGAAGGTCGCTGGAGTACTGACCCCTCCCCTCGTGAAATTGAATCAGAATGGCAAATGCTTGAAAACGATCTCAAGGGCATAATGCCCAGCGCAGAGCTGGCCGATCTGAAGAAACACGATCTAATCTCACGAAAAAAAGGCTCAAGGATGATCTACGTTCCGACTTTTTATGCCTGGGGTAGAGTATCAAAATAATCCTGGATGTTATTTCATTAGGCTGTTATAAAATCTTTGTGTATAATTACTCCATCAAATTCTTCAGATAATTTTAATCTTCTCGTGAACCTAAAAATATATATGGATTCCCTATGACCGACATTCTATCTGGCCGTTATCAAGCAGCACTTTCCCGCGCCTTCCAACTGCATCAAGGGCAATACCGAAAAAGCTCGAGAATTCCCTATTTAGCTCATCTTTTATCAGTTTCCGCCCTGGTGATGGAAAACAACGGCGATGAAGATCAAGCCATCGCAGCTTTGCTTCATGACGCTGTAGAAGATCAGGGAGGTCGCCCTACCCTGGAGTCGATCAAGAGACAATTTGGGGAGAGAGTGGCTGACATTGTTGAGGGATGTACAGATGCCTATGCGCAACCCAAGCCGCCCTGGAAAGGGAGAAAAACCGCTTATCTCACAAAGTTGAGGAGCTCGGACGATTCGATCTTATTGGTCTCCCTGGCAGATAAAGTCCATAACGCCAGATCGATATTAATTGACCTTAAAAAAAGAGAAGATTCTGTCTGGGAAAAGTTTAAAGGTGGGAAGGAAGGTACTCTCTGGTACTATCGATCCCTGGTAGAAATATTCGATAACTCATCTTTCACAGTCCTGAAAAATGAATTAAGCCAACTGGTAGATGAGATCACTAATAATGCCTGAATATCATGGAGTTCATCCCTTATGACTAACCAATTGACTTTTGAGAAATATCAAGCCCTTGCAAACCGGTCTTCCGGCGCAGGTGGTGATGGAGAAAAAAGACTGATCGTATCAGCACTAGGCCTGGCCGGTGAAGCAGGCGAGTTCGCAAATCTGGTTAAAAAAATGACAGCCCATGGACATGATTTTGACCTTGATGCCCTGATGGATGAATTAGGAGATGTGCTCTGGTATCTGGCAGAAGCAGCCACTGCCTCAGGATTATCCCTTGAAATTATTGCCAACCATAACGTTAAAAAGTTAATCAAAAGATATCCTGATGGTTTCAGTGAGGAAAATAGCATCAATCGACCTGACTGATATAAGAATAGCCGCTGATACCAAAACCAATCCTAACAGATCAATAAACCTTTCAAGAACACCCGGACATCAATGTCCAGACTGAGAACTGCGCCCCCAAACGGGGGCTATGCTTATCATCCAAGCCCTTCAGGGCGCTGTTTTCAGCCCGGGTGATTTATCACCTGACGCACTTCAAAACTCAGCTCAGGCTTTACTGGAAGGATAACTTCGAGTGCAATTGACATTAGAGAAAATTCAATCGGGAGGCTGTTCCAATAACTTTTGGGACAGCCCCTGTTATTATGAGTATCAATATGATCTCCTTGCGATTCACCTTGCATACCGGAACGTCACCAAACCGATAGCCTGTTCGACAATGATCAACAAATCTGCATTGTTTTTTGTTGCCCCCGGGCTGGAATAATAACCATTCTCAAGCTCAAATTTCGGCGGGAAACTTACCTTTGACAAACCATTCTGAGCATCTATAACCACTCTGGAATCTAAAGGGATCTGAATCAGGATCGTTCCAATCGCTTGTTTGACCAGGATTTCAGCATCACTTGACTCGGGCATTCGAATGATCAATCTGCCCACCCCCTGGTTGACATTTAAGGTTACAAGATCAAGATTTTCGAGAGCAAGGAACATTTCCCCTACCCCATTATTCACGGATAAATCCAGATCCAATTGATCAGTCAAACGCAACTCCCACCGGGCAGTGTGCGGGTAAAATTTTGGCTGATTATTTTCCAATTGATATGAAATAACATCTCCAAAAACAGAAATCTGCTCCTCTTTTTCATCCGGTGTAATAGTGCCAGCGACCAATACCCGGGGTGTATCCAGATCGCTGAATATCAATTCTCCTAAACCCAAAGAGACGTCAATATCTGATGCGCTGACATCATCAGTAAAGGTTTCTTTGATTTCGTAGTATTCAGCAGATACTTCAACTCCGCTTGATATAAACCAGGCAGCACCTCCAATTAAAGCAATTGCCATGACAACTCCAGCGGCAGCAATCCATCCGGATTGGCCCTTAAACATGATATCAATGCCAACTGCTATTAGAAGTATCGGCCACAATTGAAATATCTGGGTCCAACTGATCCATGATTGAGAACCAAAATTATTGAACAGTAAAAATGCACCTGCGCCGACCAATAGAATGGGCCAGGCAACGCCTTGCCTTCTAATCAGATCATCGAGACCGCCAATTATCAATAATACCGGCCAAAACCTCCAGACAAGGCCCCAGCCTACATCCGGAATGATTCCCAGGTTATTTCCTAAAAATAAAACACCAACAGTTATTAATAATATCGGGCCAAAATAACTTCGCTGATAACGATGTTTAGGTTTTGTATCCTGTTCCATTTTTTTCCTCACTCAGTTTTTTTCCGGAATAATAAAACAACCCCGCCAACGATCAACAGAATTGGCCAGAGAATATCCAGGTTGATCCAGTTCATCCAATTCAAGTTTAGACGATCCAGGAATAAAAAGCCGCCAATCACAATTAGACCTACACCCATAATTATTCCTGCCTGTGGATGTGGCTGGGTAACTGCCTGTTGAATATCATCGCCTATGGATTTTACTTTCTCTCCCAGGGAATTATCTTTAAATCCGTAAGCTTTACCTTCTTCGGGGATGATGATCCAAAGCAGTAGATAAAGGATAAAACCAAATTCGCTTCCGAATAGAAGCAGGACAAACAACAGCCGGACAAAGATCGGGTCAATATTCAGGAAAGTTCCCAATCCGCCGCAAACACCGCCAATCATTCGATCTGAATTACTGCGATATAATTTGATATTTTCCATAAGGTATCTCCTTCTATTTCCAGGTCCTGACCAATAAATAGACTCCCAACCCCATCAAAGCCAGGGGCCACAGGATCTGCATAATTGATTGCAGGGGAGCAAACAGAGCAAATCCCAAGATAAACATGATTCCGGCCGGAATGAATGCCCATCTCGTATCATGTGACTGATTCGGCAATACGCCAACCAATGCAAAGGTAGCTGCAAGGCCCAGGAAAAATATCACTTCAGTCCAATCGACCAGGAAGTCAAGTCCAGCAACCAGAGCCAGGGTGATCAAAACTCCGCCTGGAATAATCGCCCACCACTGTTCCCTCTTTCGTAAATAAATCAACCAGAAGGCCAGACCTATACAACCCAGAAACACCCCCCCTGACCAACCAGAGCCAGGAAGTAAATTAAGAATATCTTCCAAGGCTACAAATACTAATCCAAACAAGGTAAGACCCGGGATTATTGCCCACCATTGTTCAGGCTTGGTGAAATAAATCCATAAAAACACACCTGCTCCTGCACCCATCAACAGCAGCCATAAATACTGAAATGCATTGCCAAGGATGTTCAACTCCTGAAGCATAAACATCACGCCAGCCAGGATTAATAAAGAACCCCAGACCAATCTGCTTTGATCCTTTTTCATTTTTCACCTTCCAGGTATCTAGATAAAATCTCTAAAACAATTTCAACCTCACGGTAAAGAGCCTGACTGCAAGCCAGGCCCCTTTTTCCTGATATTATATACGGCCAATTGTCACCTAAGTTGCAAAAAGGACCTGCTTACATACTTAATCCTTAAGCACCATAGATCTCACTTCTTAATTTTATTCCAGTGGCTTCCAGTCTGGGTGTGAACAACGGACGAAGTCCGGTCGCTTCCATCTCGCCAAGAACCTTACCGTTAGAGGCGACCCCTGTCTGATCAAATTTAAAGATATCTGACAGAGTCACAATATCACCTTCCATACGGGGCACCTCGGTGATTTTGGTGATCTTTCTGGTTCCATCTGATAACCTTTCCATATGAATAATCAAATCGATCGCAGCAGCAATTTGAGTTCTCAATGCCAGCATCGGTATCTCTAATCCAGCCATCATTGCCATTGTTTCCAGCCGAGAGATAGCATCCCGGGGGGAATTCGCATGCAATGTCGTTATCGAACCATCATGTCCAGTGTTCATTGCCTGAAGCATATCCAATGCTTCGCCGGTCCTGACTTCACCAACAATGATCCTATCAGGCCGCATTCGTAAAGAGTTCCTGACCAGATCCCGGGTGGTCACAGCACCCCTGCCGTCAATATTGGGCATCCGCGTTTCCATCCTGACCACATATTTTTGATTTAATTTAAGTTCAGCAGCATCCTCAATAGTGATAATCCTTTCCTCATCTGGAATCGATCCTGCCAGAATATTCAACAAAGTTGTTTTTCCGGAACTGGTATTGCCCGTTATCAGAATATTCAATCGGGCCTCAATACAAGCCTGCAAAAATTCTGCCATGTGGTCCGTTAGTGTATCAAGATTAACGATCTGCCCCATGGTCAATTTGCTCTCTAGAAATTTCCGGATTGTGATTGACGCCCCATCAACAGATACAGGTGGTATAGCTATATTAACCCTGGATCCATCAGGCAAGCGGGCATCAACCATCATGTTTTCTTGATCAACTCTGCGCCCCAGGGGAGAAAGGATGCGATTGATAATGCTCATCAAATGATCATTGTCAGAAAACTTCACTGCGGTATCTTCCAGCTTTCCATTACGCTCAATATAAACCTGCTCTGGCCCGTAGATCATAATCTCACTGATATCAGGATCATCTAGAAGTGGCTGGATTGGCCCAAAACCAATTATTTCGTTTTCGATTTCTTCCAGGATCTGGGTTTGTTCGTATTTCGTCAGTGGGAAATCATCCGCAATCTTGCTGTAGGCAGATGTAATCAATTTTCTGACTAACGACTGATATTCAGCGCTGCTGTCAGGTGATTTTTTGTCGAGTTCCCTGTTGATGAGGTCGATCAGGGCTCCCTTAAGTTTAAGTTTGCCTTTGTCGGAGATCCGGTTATCAGGCTCAACATAATGATTTAACATAAACCGTCCCTTTGATATTAACCCTTATTATACAAAATATTCTCTTTCATATTGGGGGATATGCAAATTCTCGTAGATCATATTTTCCACAGTTCCCGGGCAGATTTCAACGTATTGATCCAATTATCTTCTTCAGCTACAGGTGAAAGACCCACCGAATCTTTCCAGTCTTGTTTCATCAGGGCTGTTGAGATAGCCTGACCACAAACTTTGCCGGCATCAAGATCATATCCACCTTCCAGAACAACTGACAATTTACCGCCGCATTTATTATCAGTCCACTCCATGAGATCCTTTAACATTTGATGGATACCTTGAGCCGAGACTTGCATGCTGCCAAGAGGATCCTTCCAATGAGTGTCAAATCCAAAGCTGATCAATACCATCTCTGGCCCGGTCTGATCCAGAAATGGAAAAATGATTTCGTGAAGAAGAGTTAGATATGCCCGGTCTCCCGAGAAACTGGGGATAGGCAAATTCATTGTAAATCCTTTGCCCTGCCCACCGCCTATTTCATTGATTGATCCGGTTCCCGGATAAAATGGAGCTTGATGGATCGAACAAAAGCTAACATCTGATCGCCGCCAAAAAATATCCTGGGTCCCGTTGCCATGATGCAGATCAATATCCACCACTGTTAATTTTCTTGCACCTTTGTACTTGAGCAAATATTCTACAGCAACAGCAATATTATTAATAAGGCAAAATCCCATCCCTCGATCTTGAGTTGCGTGATGTCCGGGAGGTCTGGATAGGGCAAATCCCGTACGATATTTACCATCCCAGACTGCTTCAGCCACTGCAGCTGCTCCCCCTGCTGCATTAAGTGCCAGCTGCCAGGAATCCGTTGTTGTATAAGTATCAGGGTCCAGCATAGCCCCGCGTGCACAAGCCTGTTCCAGAATTTTCATATATTCCGGAGTATGGACAGAACAAAATAGCGAATCCTCAAGCTCAACGGGCTTGATTTGGGGTATAGTCTGCCAGAGTCCAATTTCGACTAATCCTTCCCGGATCGCTTCAATTCTCTCCGGGCGTTCTGGATGACCAAATAACTGATGATTTTTGTGTCCTTCCGGATAGTACAAGACAAAGTTGTCCATGGAACCATCCTGTCTGATAGCACAGTGCAGAGCCCTGTTTCCTATATTATACTTTTCAAATCAGGATTGGTAAGATACCAATCCCCTGCTGGACTTCAAAACCATAAAAACAAGGGCGCTTGTAAGATTAAAAAGATAGAAAGGTATTTTACCAATCAGTCCCATTTTTCAATATTTCGGCAGGCTTAATTCGGGATTGACCATTAATGACCAGGGAGAGAATTGTGTACAATTACCTGCTTAAGAGCTATAATCTTCCAGTGAAAAATGTCTAGAAATAATCAGGAGAAAGTATGATCCGCATCCGAAATCTTTGGCTTCTTACCCTGGTTTTATTGATCAGTTTTTCTCCGGTGGTTAACCGCAGTTATGCCCAGGAACCTGTTGTCCGGGCAGTTCTGTTTTATTCAACTACCTGCGGTCACTGTAAAATTGTCATCGAAGAAGTTCTTCCTGAACTGGATGCCAGATACGGCACACAGCTGCAGATATTTGGAGTCAACACCCACACTGATATTGGCAATCATCTATTTGAGAATTTTATTATCTCTTACAATATCCCACCAGAAAACCAGGTAGTTCCAGCTTTGCTGGTTGGTGTTCACATTCTTTACGGATCTCAACAAATCCCGGAAATTCTGCCTGGGATCATTGACGAGGGCCTGATAAGCGGCGGCATTCCCTGGCCAGAATTGGAAGGCCTTTCTGAAGCAATGGCCGGAACCCTTGTAATCGAGTCGCAAGAACCAACAACTTTTGAAGAAAAAACCTCCCTGTGGGATAAATTCGCTGGCGACCTGGTTGGAAATTCTCTGGCTGTGGTCGTCCTGATAGGAATGATTTTTACCCTGTCATATACCGGAATAAACCTTACCAGGGAAAGTAAGGACCAGAAGAAAGAATTGCCCTCCTGGCTGATACCTATTCTTTCAATATTTGGAATCGGGGTTGCCGCATACCTCGCATTTGTTGAATTTAACCAGCTAGAAGCTGTCTGTGGTCCGATTGGAAACTGCAACGCTGTCCAACAAAGCTCTTATGCCACATTGTTTGGCATACTTCCGATTGGGGTTTTGGGTTTATTAGGTTATCTCAGCATAATTATATTCTGGCTGCTGGGGCAGCTAAACCTGGCTGGCCTGAGTAAATCCATTGATTTGATGCTGTGGGCATTTACTTTGCTGGGGTTGTTGTTTTCAATCTATTTGACATTCCTGGAACCTTTTGTGATTGGCGCAACCTGCATGTGGTGTCTAGCTTCAGCTGTCATTATGACCGGATTGTTTATAATAACATCCCGAAAAATAACAATCCAGTAACATGCTGATCCCCATCGGAGCAATCCATGCACGAGTTAGGTATAACCGAGCAGATAGTTAAAATCGCTGTAAAACACGGAGAAAAAAACCAGGCTGATAAGGTAACAGACTTGTACCTGGTGATCGGTGAACTGTCTCCAATTATCGATGATTCAGTGCAATTCTACTGGGATATGATTGCTGAAAATACTATCTGTGAAGGGGCAAAGCTCCATTTTAAGAGAATTCCTGCTATCTTTAAGTGTCAGGATTGCTCCAAGGAATACCAATTGCAGGAAGGAGAATTAACTCCTTGTCCAGCCTGTGACAGCAACCGGATGGAAATCCTCCAGGGAAAGGAATTCCATCTTGAGAGTATCAATATCCTCTAGAAGGATGAAAATGACCAAGAACATATCCATTAAAGAGAAGGTTCTCAACGCCAATGATCAACTGGCAGGGACGATTAACGAACGACTCGTTCAGGCAGGATTATTCAGCCTTAATATTATGGCATCGCCCGGGGCAGGAAAAACTTCTTTAATTGAGAAAACCCTTGAGATCATGGTTCCAGAGCACAAAATTGCAGTTATTGATGGAGATATAGCTACAAGCATTGATGCTGACAGAGCAGCTAAAGCAGGAGCTACTGCAGTGCAGATAAATACAGGTGGACAATGCCACATTGACGCCAATATGCTCCAGAAAGCTCTCCTTGGATTGGACCTGGATACATTCGATTTACTGCTTGTAGAAAACGTTGGAAATCTAATTTGCCCCGCATCGTTCAGTTTAGGTACAGATAAGAATATTTTGATAGCATCCATCCCAGAAGGTGACGACAAACCTTATAAATACCCCGGCATGTACCTGGATGTAAACGCGCTGATCATCAATAAAATTGACCTGCACCCATATGTGGATTTTGATATGGATTATTTTATCCAGGGCGTCCAGATCTTGAATCCGGGTCTGGTTATTTTTCCCCTCTCCTGTAAAACCGGGGAAGGAATCCAGGACTGGGTCAGCTGGGTAATGGACCAAATTCAGAATTACTCGATAAAATGACCCAACCCGCTGCTTACCGGATCTTGATCAACGGTATCGTCCAGGGAGTGGGTTTTCGTCCATTTATCTATCGAATCGCCCTGGAAAACTCTCTGTCCGGCTGGGTCAAAAATACCTCATCCGGCGTTGAGATTGAAGTTGCTGGATCACAGGAAGATTTGGAAAAATTCATCACCGCTATCAAGCGTGATGCCCCTCCCCTTTCAAGAATCGATTCACTTCAGCACCAATCAATAGATTTGGTTGAATATGACTCCTTTCAAATTCACCACTCCCAGTCAATAGCCGGCGGATTTCAACCTATTTCTCCCGATGTCAGCATCTGTGATGATTGTTTAGAAGAGTTATTTACCCCGGATGATTTTCGCTACAGATATCCATTTATCAACTGCACCAACTGCGGTCCGCGGTTTACGATCATCAAAGATATTCCCTATGACCGCCCTCAAACCACGATGGCTGAGTTTGATCTTTGTCCAACTTGCATGAAGGAGTATCAAGATCCCCTTGATCGCAGATTCCATGCTCAACCTGTAGCCTGTCTTGAATGTGGACCTCAGATCTGGCTCGAACTGCCAGCAGGATCCAATTTAACACAAGGATTAGCCGGAGATCCCGCGCTGCTGGAAACACAACGCCTGCTGACTGAGGGTTATATTATCGGGATCAAAGGTTTGGGCGGCTTTCATCTAGCCTGCGATGGAGAAAATAAGGATGCGATCCAGCGTCTTCGAGAGAGAAAAAGTCGTCCCTCAAAACCGCTGGCAGTCATGATGCCGACGATAGAAGTTGTTCGGAATTATTGCCAGGTATCCATTGCTGAAGAAAACTTGCTGTCTTCTCCCCAGCGTCCAATTTTGTTATTACAAAAAAACCCTGATTCAAGCCTGCCTCTGGAAATTGCCCCCGGCCAGGACCATGTTGGAGTGATGCTTCCCTATACACCGCTTCATTACCTTTTATTTTCGGGTAAGGGAAAGTATCCATCCGGCCCTTACACAGTACTTGTGATGACCAGCGCCAATTTCAGTGGAAACCCTATCTTAACCGAAAACCATGCTGTAACCAGCCTGCTAAACACGATCGCTGACGCATATCTGCTCCACAATCGTGATATCCATATCCATTGTGATGATTCGGTTGCCAGGGTGCTTCCAGTTCAGATCGATCCATCTGAAAAAATATCATCTGTCAGACGTTCCCGGGGATATGCCCCCCAACCCATAGATTCTCCCTTTTCTGGAAAATCTGTCCTCGGAACGGGAGCAGAACTGAAGAACACCTTCTGCATGACAAAAAACAGCTATGCCTTCGTAAGTCAGCATATCGGGGATCTGAAAAACTATGAAACTCTTACCAGTTACCAGGAGACTATAGCCCATTTCGAAGACCTGTTCCGGGTTGCACCCGAGCTGATAATTCATGATTTGCATCCAGATTATTTGTCGACCCGGTATGCCTTAGAAAGATCTGAAGTTCAGGGAATCCCTCTCTATTCAGCCCAGCATCACCACGCTCACATCACTTCATGCCTGGCGGATAATAACTACCAAAGTGATGAGCCTGTCATCGGACTGGCATTTGACGGTGTCGGTTATGGAGATGATGGCGCTATTTGGGGAGGGGAATTTTTAATTGCAAATTACAGTGAATATACCAGGGTGGGCCATCTGGATTATTTCCCGCTCCCCGGAGGAGACCAGGCAATTCGCGAACCATGGAGAACAGCCTTATCATTGCTGCAGCATTATGATATCCCCTGGGATTCCAGCTTTCTTCCAGTTCAGCACTTAAACGGGCTGGCAGAACTACTGCCCGGCATTCATCAAGGTGAAGTCCTCAAGAATCAGTTATCAACCGGGACAAATGCCCCTCTCACCTCTTCTATAGGACGGCTTTTTGATGGGGTGGCATCTATTTTAGGGATCTGTCACCAAATCAGTTATGAAGGCCAGGCCGCTATCGAGTTTGAAGCCCTTGCCCTGGAGGATGAAAACGGAACCTACCCCTTGGAAATCAGCGATGAGCTGATTTTCAACCCGGGAAATATGATCCGGTCCATTCTGAAAGACCAGGGAGATGGTGTTCAGCTGCCAATCATCTCGGCCCGTTTCCACAATACCCTGGCAGAAATGGTATTAGAAATTGCCCTATCCCTGAGACAGACCAAACAATTGGGTACTGTTGCCCTCAGCGGAGGAGTATGGCAAAATATGACCTTGCTGAAAAGTTCAGTCTTAAAACTTCGTTCAGCCGGTTTTCAGGTATTATTACATCAACAGGTACCTCCCAATGATGGCGGTTTATCGTTGGGCCAGGCAGTCATTGGCCAAAAGTACTTACAGGTTTAAGGAATAAATTGATATGTGTTTAGCTGTTCCCGGAAAAATTGTGGAAATTTACGAAAAACAAGGTTTAAGAATGGCCACTGTAGACTTCAGCGGAGTAAAAAGGGAAGCTTGCATTGAACATATTCCCGAAGCTGAGTTGGGAAATTATGCCATTATCCATGTTGGATTCGCTATCAGTCTATTAAGTGAAGAAGAGGCTCAGGAATCCATTGCCCTGCTCCGCGAAATCCTGGAAGCCGGTGAACCGAATGGAGCAGACAGCGAATGAAGTACCTTTCAGAATACAGGGATTCTGACCTGGTTCTTTCCACCATTAAAAGGATCGCAGAGGTAACTACCCAGCCCTGGGTTTTAATGGAGATCTGCGGCGGACAGACCCATTCTATTATCAAAAACGGACTGGACCAACTGCTGCCGGAAACAATTGAACTTATCCACGGTCCAGGCTGTCCAGTTTGTGTAACTCCCCTGGAATTGATCGATAAAGCTTTGGCAATTGCTTCCCAACCCAATGTGATATTCACCAGTTATGGAGACATGTTAAGAGTGCCGGGGTCCCAGGCGGATTTATTTTCTGTTCGGGCCCAGGGAGGAGATGTACGGGTTGTGTACTCGCCTCTGGATGCATTAAAAATCGCCCAGGAAAATCCTGACCAAGAGGTTGTATTCTTTGCTATCGGATTTGAAACAACAGCGCCGGCCAATGTCATGAGCGTTCTCCAGGCGGAACATCTGGGTATTCAAAATTACAGTATCCTGGTCTCTCATGTACGAGTCCCTCAAGCCATCGAGGTTATTCTGAGCTCACCGAAAAACCGGGTCCAGGGATTTCTGGCCGCGGGTCATGTATGCGCTGTGATGGGTTACTGGGAATATCTCACTCTGGCCGAGAGATTTCAAATTCCTATCACTATCACCGGATTTGAGCCGCTCGATATTGTTCAGGGAATACTAATGACAGTTGAATCCCTTGAAGAAGGCAAACCTGAGGTTAAGAACGCCTATATCCGGGCTGTAACAGAAAAAGGCAATCAGAGTGCCCAGGCTGTTATCAACAAGGTTTTCGATACCTGTGACAGAAAATGGCGTGGTATCGGAGTAATTCCTGGAAGCGGCTGGTCCCTAAAACCTGCCTATGAAAAATTTGATGCTGAAGGTCGCTTTGATGTAAAAACCATCACTGCTGAAGAATCTCCTCTCTGTATCTCCGGATTGGTCCTGCAGGGAGAAAAGAAACCAGATCAGTGTGAAGCATTTGGTTCCCTGTGTACCCCGGAACACCCCCTGGGGGCTACCATGGTATCGGATGAAGGTGCCTGTGCAGCTTATTATCGCTACCGAACCCAAGACTCCAAAACTGACAAGATCAACACATGAGCCAGAAAATACACAACCTGGAAAGTCCTGTCTGCCCGCTGCCCAATAAACACAAAGACACCATTGTCATCGGACACGGAAGCGGTGGAAAGATGATGGCGGATTTGATCAAGGATATTTTTTATCCTCCCCTGGCAAATCCTGCTTTGCTGGCCGGTAATGACTCCAGTGTAGTGCAGTTAACAGATGAGATCAAGCTGGCGGTCAGCACTGATGCCCATGTGGTTTCACCATTATTCTTTGCAGGGGGAGATATCGGAAAACTGGCAGTGTGCGGCACGGTAAATGATCTTGCTATGGTTGGCGCTAAACCCCTTTATCTTTCAGCCAGTTTTATTCTGGAAGAAGGTTTGGAAATATCTATCTTGCAAACAGTCGTTCAGTCGATAAAAGAAGCTGCTGAAGAAGCTGATGTTGATATTATCTGTGGAGATACCAAGGTGGTTGCCCACGGTGAAGCAGACGGTTTATATATATCCACAACCGGTGTTGGGATTGTTGACTCAAAATTAACAATCGCTGGTTCAGGTGCAAAGCCAGGCGACCAAGTGATCATCTCTGGAACAATGGGCGATCATGGAATAGCAGTGCTCGAAGCCCGGGGAGATCTGGGATTTCAGACCAGCCTGAAAAGTGATACAGCCCCCTTAAATCATCTGGTCAGCGAAATGCTGGCAGCCAGTGACCAGGTCCATGTCCTACGTGACCCCACCAGGGGAGGTGTTGCCTCGGCTCTGAATGAAATCGCCAAACAATCCGGAGTCGGAATAATTCTCAAAGAGAATAAACTCCCCATCCATCCTGAAGTGGCCGCTGCCTGTGAGATGCTGGGTTTTGATCCGCTCTACATCGCCAATGAAGGTAAACTTCTGGCTGTGGTCGGCAGTGAAGACGCTGACAAAGTGCTCCTGGTCATGCAAAAGAATAAGTACGGAAAAGATGCAGCTATAATTGGGGTAGTTGAGGGAACCCCATCAGGCCGGCTGTTAGTATCCACAGGTTTGGGAACAACCCGAATCGTGGACGTTCTGGCTGGGGAAATGCTCCCCAGAATATGTTAATCGAAAGTATTAAGGAATCTTAGAACAATAAAACTTGGAGGTATATTCTTATGGATCTCACAAATCCAGCTCCGCTTTCCCTTTTATCATTTACTATCAATATGCTATTAGGACTGGTCCTTTCCTTGTTGTTGGCTTGGTACTACAAAAACTTTGGCGAATCTCTTTCTAACCGGTCAAAGTTCGCTCCTATCCTACCCATCCTGGCGTTAATAACCCTGGTTGTGATATCGATAGTGAAATCATCCCTAGCACTGTCATTAGGATTGGTAGGCGCTTTATCAATAGTCCGTTTTAGGACAGCAATCAAAGACCCTGAAGAACTGATATTCCTATTCTTCTCCATAGCTATTGGCCTAGGTATGGGGGCAGATCAGAGAATACCGACGATTATCGCTTTTTTAATTATCATGTGTTATTTATTGATTAGAAAATTTCTCCAAGGCAACATCCTTAGAAATCACGATAAGAATCTCTTCCTGAATATCACTTCCCCTGCAAATGAATCTCCAGATAATTACATGCGAACAGTTAATTCAATCCTTAAGAAACACCTTCCAGAAATTGATTTGCGCCGCTTTGATATTACGGATCAGGATATAAATCTGGTTTATTACGTCAAAGCAGATGATCCAGATGCTGTGGGTCCGCTTGTGAATGAAATCAGAGAACAATACCAGGGCACATCAATCAGTATTGTGGAGCAAAATAACCTGCTTGGCGGATAAAAATATATATTCCTATGCGAATAAAAGACAATTCCCCTAAACTATCCTCTTGGATAAAAATCACAAAATCCTGGCGAATACCTGTCGTAGTTGGCTTGTTGGCGGTTGCTTATCTGCTCGGATACATTAGCAATCCAACTTGGAATTTAAACACATCTTTAGACTCAATTAAAAAATTCCTTATAAAAACAGATAAGGCTATCGTAGAAGACCTTCGACAGGAAATGGGGCTTTACACTGCGAACGGCTTGGCAACAATCTTCCTCGATATACCATTCGAGTCTCTTCTGTCCATCGAAAATAAACGCACCGAAGCACTTATTTCGGGCATCCTTCTGACATCCGATGACGATTTTGTACCTGCCAGCATGCACCTAAATAGTGGCCAACCTTTTGCAGTGAAAATCAGGCTGAAGGGTGATTGGGTAGATCATCTTGTCGGTAATAAGTGGTCTTTCAGGATCCATATTGAAGATCCAAGTGAAGCCATACTTGGTATGAAGCGCTTTTCAATCCAGGCGCCTGAAACCAGGAGGTATGAAAAGGAATGGGTTTATCATCAAAACCTGATCCAAGAAGGTATTTTAACTCCCAGGTACTATTTCGTTAACATTGTCCAGAATGGGAAATTCAATGGAATTTATGCTCTGGAAGAGAGTTTTACTGAAGATTTACTAGAGTCCCAATCCCGCAGAGAAGGACCAATTATACGGTTTAGTGAAGATCTGTTGTGGAAAAATTGGGAAAATCTCGGTATAGTAGATTCTGAAATTGAAAAAGTTGTGAGGCAGATTGGGAAATTCTGGCTTACGGATGCCGGCAGCAGTGAAATAACTGCTTTCCGCCAAAACCATCTCACGCAAGATGAATTATTATCGGGAGAATTATTTACTGCAATAGAACTACTTTACTCATTTAACCAGGGTTTGTTATCGGGTGATGAAGTGTTTGACCTAGAATTATGGGGGAAATTCTTCGCGCTCACCGATCTTTGGGGTTCCGGACACTCAACAGGATGGCACAATTTGCGTTTTTACTTTAACCCTGTTACTGGCCTGCTTGAACCAGTTGTCTTTGATGCCCTTCCGTTTGAACCCAGCGCAACAAGGGACACTCTGGCTTTTCCTTTTGGAGAGCAAGGGTTCATCAAGAAAATATTCAGAATTCCCGGTATTCAACAAAGTTATGTCACTAATTTGGAAAGGGTTACAAAAATAAACTATCTAAACAGTCTGGAAAATAGTTATGGTCCGGAGCTTGACCATTTCCATAAGATTTTAACTGGCTTTCTAGAAAAAGGATTCTTTGGAGATATACCTCCTATCCCCTGGGATGATCTCCGGCTGAGAGCTGGTATTCTGGCAAATAACCTGGAATCTCCCCAGCCAATCCAAGGCAATTTTAAAATAATCCAGCTTGATGGAATTGATCATCTTGAGCTATATCTGAGCAATTTGATGGTTTTACCAGTTGAAATCACAGAATTACTGCTCGATGAAAGTACTCAGCAAATTGATAAAGAATGGTGTGTAGACCAAGCCTGTCTTGATAACATTATCAATGATGGATCCTCACTTATAATTGCAGAGTATGCCAAAATCAGATTAATCATCCCTATAGGTGATCTTGATCATGAAATACACTCTGATTCTATTATTAGCATTACAGGTTTGTTGTACGGTGGGAGCACACTAACTACAAACCCGCTCTCAACAAATTACGATCCTGAGGGAATTATTTCCGGGGCAAGACCCCGGAATACCCTAGAATATGTCTTGGAAAACCACCCGTACATCGAGCAAATAGATCCCGGCAATCTTGCTTTCATACCCGGCACTTGGGATGTTGAAGGAGACCTCGTTTTACCTGATAACACTAATCTGACAATACCTGCCGGAACAACATTGTTCTTTGACAAAGGAGCAATATTGCTTATTAACGGTTCCTTTGATTTGCAAGGTCAAGTAAATAAACCAATCCTGCTGTCTGCTAAGGAAAACAGCTGGGGAGGCATAGTCGTGTATGGCAATGGGTCCGGGGACTCATCCTGGACTCATGCTGTGATTGAGAATACAGCTGGAATTACTAGAGGTGGATGGGTTCTGACTGGAGGTATTACGTTTTATGAAGAATCCCTGAATTTATCTCAGGTCAAAATAGGTCAGACTACTGCAGAAGACGCCTTGAATATCATCCGGGCTGATTTTAATTTCCAAAATGTTGAATTTTATCAAACCACTTCGGATGCCTTTGACGGAGATTTTACTCAGGGGACGATCCAAAATTGCAGCCTTCGAAATATCGGGGGAGATGGCTTCGATTTTAGCGGTTCTATTGTAAGTATAACGGATTCGGATTTCTTAAATATTGGCGATAAATCAATATCTGCCGGAGAAAATAGTATTGTAACCATCACCTATAGCAAGATAGAAAATACCAGTATTGGAATCGCTAGCAAAGACCTCTCAGAAGTTACGGTTGATTCCGTTACCATCGCTAATGCTCGGGTTGCTGGATTAGCTGTCTTTATAAAAAAATCCCAGTATGGGCCTGCTTATCTCAACGCTGACCGGATCAATTTTGTCAATACAGAAGTACCATCCTTGTGCCAAACAGGCAATACATTAATCCTGTTCGGAGTCAAGATCCAGTGTGAAGATATTGATGTGGAGTCATTATATGACCAGGAAACCCTCGATAATTAGACATCAAGCAAATCCTCCTCGCTATGAAATAAAAATGGTTTTCAGCGGACTGGAAACAAAACAGATTCACAATTTGATCCTGGGGCATTCCCAACTTTTCAAAGTGGCATTCCCACCCCGACAAGTCAATAACATCTACTACGATTCAGAGGATTTTCAATTACTAAATGCTCACATCCAGGGAGCCAACCATCGTAGTAAATTACGCCTGCGTTGGTATCATGACACGTGGAAATTCTCAACCAGCCAGTATGAGATAAAGTCAAAATCAGGTAATTTAGGAACTAAAGCTGTTTTCCGAATTTCGAAAGAAATTGATCTAACCAATATTTCCTGGAAACAACTTCTAAAAACTTTACAGCCTCACCTTGCCCAAAACTTTCAACATTTACTAGAACTCACCTCTCCCGTACTAATTAATAAATATCAGAGAGAATATTTTGAAAGCGCTGATCGATTTATCCGGATCACCCTAGACACTAACCTAAAATCCCTCGGCCAGACTTTCGGCATCCACCCTAATCTCAAAAATTATTCTGCTATGCGCAATCTAACCATCCTGGAGATAAAAGCTGATGCAACCCACCATCTGAAAATTGTGTCTGCACTGGAAGAATTCCCCCAGTACTGCAGTGCCTACTCCAAATACATCCACGGCACAGAGACTATCCCCCTGTAGCCAGACAGGAAATATCATGAATAAGAACACCAGGCTTATCCTCGTTATCGCGGGATCATCTGCAGCATTGCTGCTGGCCTTTCTCGCTGGAGGTCTCTCTCACCGAACTGGACTCCTAAGCGACATTAAAGCTGTTTTCATTCAAGCTCCTCCGCCAACTGAGAAACAGCCGGAAATTCAGCCGGAGTTTGGTTTTAAATTTCTAGATAATCCTCAACTTGCTGCTCTGAATTCACTGCAGCTTCCAGATAATCAGACCCCATTGAAATTTGTGGCAGCAGGCCATATATATGGAAAACCAGGTGATGAGGAATTTCATCCTGCCCATACCTTGCTGACCAATATAGCTCTATTAAAGAAGACTGCACCGGATTTTGTTGTCCTTTTGGGAGATACTGTTTGGAAACCTTCCGAGGATAGTTTTAACGAGCTCGATTTGTTAATCCTAAACCAATTCGAGGTGCCTGTTTTTAATGCAGTTGGCAACCATGATGTAACAGACCGAGAACTATACCAGAGCAGGTATGGAGATACTGTATTTGCATTCAGATACAAGAACCAGCTATTCTTTATCCTTGATACCACTCTGAATTATTATGACCTTACCTCAGATCAATACTCATTTATAAGTAACACGATTAGGGGACAATCGCTCAATCTTGAAGCAATCCATATTTTTATGCATCATGTTCTCTTCCTTGAAGATGATGAATTAAACAGCAAGCAGTTATTAAAACCTAACGAAGGTAATGGCAGATCCCTGGAATTTTGGACATACGTCGAAAATGAATTAATCCTGGTGAGCGAAATTATACCGATCTATATCTATGCTGGCGATGTCGGTGCATTTAATGGTGGAAATCTTTCTCCCTTATTTAAGAAAATGTCCGAACAAAATATTTTTTTCATGGCAACGGGGCTTGGCGGTAACCCTTCTGATTCCATTCTTATAGTGGAAGCTGATCCCGAAGGAAATCTTAAGTTCCAACCATATTCATTGACCGGCAAACAGATGCATGCCATTGAAACCTACACTATGTATTATTGGTTAGATCAGTGATCAAAGATTTTAGAAGACGGTATACCTTCTTTAGGAAAGACTCTCTAATATTTCATCTCCCGAAATTCTTCAAATACCTTGGTTCTATCCTCATTGAGAAATCAGGGCTTTTTTTGTATAATTAATTTATCACCAAAAATTGCCGATCAGGGAGTTTGCTAAATGACGACCATGATGGCTTATCCAATACTTATCCTGTGCGGCCGGGATCAAAAACGCCGGGAACTTCTCGAAGTACATGACCCTGAAGGCGATTACCCTTCCAAATCCATGCTGCCCATGCATGGCAAACGTGTGCTTGATTGGCAGATTGAGTCGATGTGCAAATCTCCCTATGTGGGTGAAATTTACCTGATAGGCCTCAGCCCGGA